>NZ_JBSGIW010000049.1:0-58211 GCF_053605265.1 Streptomyces sp. NPDC003943
CCGAGTTGGTCTCCGGGGGTCGCCGCCCCCGGCGGCGACGACGCCCGGCGCGCCATCGACGCGCTCAGGCGGACCCAGGGCGTCACCGGCGTCATCGGCACCATCGAGTCGAACGTCTACTGGCCCGGGCAGCTGAAGAAGGGCGACGAGGTCGGGCCGATCACCTCGGTCGCCGTCGGCGACTGCGCCTCCCTGAGTGAGCTGGCCCACCTGCCGTCCTGCGCCGACGGCGACGTCTTCGTCGCCCTCGCGCACGGCGAGGAGGGACCGGAGGACGCCTGGGTCAAGCGGACCGCCCGGCCCGGAGCCGTCGTCGCACTGCGCGAACCGCGGCCCCGCCGGGCAGCCGGGTCCGCCCCGCTGCCGACCTGGCGCATTCCGGCCACCGCCCGCTACGTCGACTCGCGCCACGACCCCATGGGCCGGATCCAGTTCGGCGTGCTCGCCACCCCGAAGGCCATCGACGCCACCCGGCTCGAACACCCCGAGGCCGGCGCCATGATCCGCGTCGACCCGGCGGTGCCGGACGCCGCCGAGCACGTACGGAACACGGCCGCCGCCCTCGACCCGCTCACCCGCGTCATCACCCTGCAGAACCTCGAACGCGACGGGCGCTTCAGCAGCGTCCGCACCGGCATCCTGGCCGGCGCCACGCTCACCATGCTGCTCGTCGCCGCCTCGCTCCTGGTCACCACCCTGGAGCAACTGCGCGAACGCAAGCGGCTGCTGTCCTCGCTCGTCGCCTTCGGCACCCGGCGCACCACCCTCGGCTGGTCGGTGCTCTGGCAGACGGCCGTCCCGATCGTGCTCGGCATGACGCTGTCGGTGGCCGGCGGACTCGGACTCGGCGTGCTGCTCCTGAGGATGATCGGCAAGCAGGTGGAGGACTGGTGGGTGTTCCTGCCGGTGACCGGGGTCGGGGCCGCGCTGATCCTGCTCGTCACGCTGCTGAGCCTGCCGCTGCTGTGGCGGATGATGCGCGCCGACGGCCTGCGAACCGAGTGATCACCGTACGAGTGGTTTAGCTCCACGTCCGTGTGAACGGGCTCGCTACGGCAGTGGTCCGCCGCCCAGGGTGATCGGCGATGACTCCTCATGACCTGAGCAACCCGGACCTGACCACTCCCGACACTCAGTCCTCACCCCCGCACCACGGCGTGCCGCCCACGCGGCGCGCCGTGGTCACGGCCACCGGCGCCACGGCGCTCGCCGCCGGACTCACCGCCGCCGCACCCGCGGTGGCCCTGAACCCGGGCGCCGCCCCTTCCCTCGCGCCACCACCCGGCACCGACCCCGCCGCCTACACCACCGTCGCCCGCGCGATCGCCGTCTACGACGAGCACGACCACCCCCTCGTCCCGGCCTACCTCGACATCGTCCGCGGCGGCCTGCCCCCGGCCCAGGGCCGCCCCACCAAGCGCGTCCTCGTCGTCGGCGCCGGCCCCGCCGGACTCCTCGCCGCCGACCTGCTCAACCGCGCCGGCCACGACGTCACCGTCATCGAGGCCAACGGCAACCGCGTCGGCGGCCGCATCAAGACCTTCCGCAAGGGCGGCCACGAGAACGGCGCCCAGCCCTTCGCCGACCCCAGGCAGTACGCCGAGGCCGGCGCCATGCGGCTGCCCGAGAGCCACCCGCTGCTCATGGAGCTGCTCAAGAAGCACGCCCTGCCCGTGCAGGAGTTCCTCCTCGTCGACGTCGAGGTCGAGAACCCCGCCAAGCGCGCCAACCGCACCTGGATCCACGTCAACGGCATCCACGAGCGCCGCGCCGACTACGAGAAGAACCCGGCGCGGGTCAACGACACCTTCGGCGTCCCCGCCGAGTTCAGCGACATGACCGCCGCCGCGATCCTCGCCGAGGCCCTGGAACCCGCCCACCTCCTCGTCCGCGGCAAGCACGGCACGGAGCTCGTCGAGGGCTGGGCCGAGGTCCTGAAGCGGTGGGGCCACTGGTCCATGTACCGCTACCTCACCGAGTCCGCGAAGCTCGACACCCGCACCATCGACCTCGTCGGCACCATCCAGAACCTCACTTCCCGCCTGCACCTCTCCTTCGTCCACAGCTTCCTGTCCGCCGCGCTCATCGACCCCAAGACGAAGTTCTGGGAGATCAAGGGCGGTACGGCGAAGCTCGTCGACGCGCTCTACGCGCCCGTGAAGAGCAAGGTGCGGCTCGACCGGCGCGCCGTGCGCGTCGAACGCCACGCGGGCAAGGTCCGGGTGCACACCGTCTCGGAGAACTGCCAGACCGGAAAGGGCGGCGTCACCGAGGTCTTCGAGGGCGACGAGGCCGTCATCACCGTGCCGTTCTCCGGCCTGCGGCACGTGACCTTCGACCCGCCGCTGTCCTACGGCAAGCGCCGGGCCGTCTTCGAGCTGCACTACGACGCCGCGACCAAGGTGCTCCTCGAGTTCTCGCAGCGCTGGTGGGAGTTCACCGAGGCGCAGTGGGAGGAGGCGCTGAACTCCATCGAGCCGGGGCTGTACGCGAAGTACCGGCGCGGCCGGGTCGGGGACGCCCGGCACCTCGGCGCCCACAAGTCGGTGAAGGCCCTCGGCGTGACGGTCCCGCCCGAGCTCAAGGAGTGCTTCGGCCCCTTCCGCCCGGCCCGAGCCCGCGACCCCGAGGCCGCCCACGTCCGCGGCGGCGGCTCCGTCACCGACTGGGCCAACCGCTTCCTCTACTTCGAGCACGCCCACCCGATGGAGGGCAGCGACGGCGGCATCGTCCTCGCCTCCTACAGCTGGGCCGACGACGCCCTCAAGTGGGACGCCTACGCCGACGAGGAGCGGTACCTGCGCGCCCTCGCCGGCGTCCAGGCCGTCTTCGGCCGCCGCTGCGAGGTCTTCTTCACCGGCAAGGGCAAGACCCAGTCGTGGATGCGCGACCACTACGCCTACGGGGAGGCGTCCGTCCTCCTCCCCGGCCAGCACACCGAGCTCTTCCCCGACGTCCCCGGCTCGGAGGGGCCGCTGCACTTCGCCGGGGACCACACCTCGATCAAGCCCGCCTGGATCGAGGGCGCCCTGGAGTCCGCCGTACGCACGGCCCTGAAGGTCCACACCGGCTAGACCCCAGGGACGATCCTCACCGGAAGGCCCTCCATGGCCTCCCGCAGCGAGCCCGCCAGCTCCTCGAACTCGGACTGGCGGGCCGCCCCCGTCCGCATCGCAAGCGCGATCCGCCGCGACGGCGCCGGCTCCGCGAAGTCCCCCGTGAACAGCGCGCTGTCTCGGGCCGTCTCCACCTTCACCGCGGTGCGCGGCAGCAACGTCACCCCGAGCCCGCCCGCCACCAGCTGCACCAGCGTCGACAGCCCGGCCGCCGTCGTCGTCACCGCCGCCCCCTCCGTACGCCCCGCCTCCCGGCACACGTCGAGCGCCTGGTCCCGCAAACAGTGCCCCTCGTCGAGCAGCAGCAGCCTCAGCTCCCGCAGCGCCGCCCGCGGAATGTCCGCCCGCCCCGCCAGCGGATGCCCCTGCGGTGTCACGAGCACGAAGTCCTCGTCGAACAACGGCAGCTCCGTCACCCCCGGCACCCCCAGCGGCACCGCGAGCAGCAGCAGGTCGAGCCGTCCCGCCGCCAGACCTTCGAGCAGCGACGACGTCTGCTCCTCGTGCACCTGCAGATCCAGCTCCGGATACCGCCCGTGCACGAGCCTGAGCACCGTCGGCAGCAGATACGGCGCCACCGTCGGAATCACCCCGAGCCGCAGCACCCCGGTGAACGGCGCCTGCGCCGCCTCCGCCTCCTCCATCAGCTCCCCCACCGCGTCGAGCACCGCGTGCGCCCGCACGGCAAGCCGCTCCCCCGCCGGCGAGAGCAGCACCTTCCGCGTCGTACGCTCGAGGAGCTGCACGCCGAGTGCCTCTTCGAGAGCCGAGACCGCGCCCGACAGCGCCGGCTGGCTCATCCCGATGGCCGCCGCCGCATCGCGGAAGTGCAGATGCTCCGCGACCGCCGCGAACGCTCTGAGCTGGGACAGACTGGGCTGCTTCACACGCCGCACCGGAATCACTGATAACCACCTTCGATCAACGCGACCGAGTCTAGCTATTTCACTGATCAATGGCCCCCGTGTCAGGATGTGAGACGTCCAACCCCTCACGGAAGACCCCAAAAGGGACCCTTCCGACCCTGCAAGGAGAGCGCGTGCTCACTGTCGGTGACAAGTTCCCCACCTACGACCTGACCGCCTGCGTGTCGCTGGAGAGCGGCAAGGAGTTCGCGCAGATCGACCACAAGTCCTACGAGGGCAAGTGGCGCGTGGTGTTCTTCTGGCCGAAGGACTTCACCTTCGTCTGCCCGACCGAGATCGCCGCGTTCGGCAAGCTGAACGACGAGTTCGCCGACCGTGACGCGCAGATCCTGGGCGTCTCCGGTGACTCGGAGTTCGTGCACCACGCCTGGCGCAAGGACCACGCCGACCTGCGTGACCTGCCCTTCCCGATGCTGGCCGACTCGAAGCACGAGCTGATGCGCGACTGCGGTGTCGAGGGTGCCGACGGCTTCGCGCAGCGTGCCGTGTTCGTGATCGACCCGAACAACGAGATCCAGTTCGTCATGGTGACCGCCGGCTCCGTCGGCCGTAACCCCAAGGAGGTCCTGCGGGTCCTCGACGCCCTGCAGACCGACGAGCTGTGCCCGTGCAACTGGAACAAGGGCGAGGACACCCTCGACGCGGCCGCGCTGCTGGCCGGTGAGTGAGCATGGCGCTCGATGAGCTGAAGGCCGCCGTACCGGACTTCGCCAAGGACCTCAAGCTGAACCTCGGTTCGGTGATCGGCAACAGCGAGCTGCCGCAGCAGCAGCTGTGGGGCACGGTGCTCGCCTGCGCCATCGCCTCGCGTTCGCCGAAGGTGCTGAAGGAGCTGGAGCCGGAGGCCCAGGCCAACCTGAAGCCCGAGGCGTACCAGGCCGCGAAGTCGGCCGCCGCGATCATGGCGATGAACAACGTCTTCTACCGGACCCGGCACCTGCTGTCGGACCCGGAGTACGGGACGATGCGCGCCGGTCTGCGGATGAACGTCATCGGCAACCCGGGCGTCGAGAAGGTCGACTTCGAGCTGTGGTCGCTGGCCGTGTCCGCGATCAACGGCTGTGGCCAGTGCCTGGACTCGCACGAGCAGGTCCTGCGCAAGGCCGGTGTCGACCGCGAGACGATCCAGGAGGCCGTGAAGATCGCCGCGGTCATCCAGGCGGTCGGCGTGACGCTGGACGCCGAGGCGGTCCTGGCCGAGTAGGGCCCGCCGCAGAGCACGACGAAGGCCCCGGGGTTCCCAGAACCCCGGGGCCTTCGTCGTGCCCGTGCCGCCGCCTACTTCTTCAGCGCGGCCATCAGCTGCCTCATGTCCTCGACGAGATACGTCCGCATGGCGGCCGGGTCCAGTTTCGGCACCTCGCGGGGGATGCCATGCTCGTCGATCTCCTCCGCCCGGACGTTGAGGCTGAGCTCGGCCTGCCCGTCGAGGACTTCGAGCGAGGTGTCACCCAGCGGTCCGCCGGCGTAGGCCATGTCCCCGAGGCCGGCGATCCAGTCGCCTCCGCCGAGGCCGCCCGGGTCGGACCGCAGGGCCTCGAACTCCGGTCGGGGGTCGGTGACCCGGTGCAGCCGGTAGTCGATGCTCACCTCGTACGGGGCCTTCTTGCCCTTGAGGTAGACGGAGCAGCTCCAGGAGAAGAGGGCGGGCTGCTCCACCTTGTACGGCTCCTGGTGCATGGCCCGCTCGCCGGTCTCGCGGGGGCCGATGGCCGAGGTCAGGCCCTCCAGCTTCGCCGCCTTGCAGGGGTCGCGGTCCGTGCGGTAGCCGCCGAGGTCGGGGCCGGCGGCGTCGCCGCGCTCGTACGCGTAGAGCCCGCCGGCCCAGACGGCGGAGGCGACGGCCGCGCCGCCGAGCGCCCACAGCCAGGGGCGGCGAGCCCGGGGCGTCCGGGGTGGCTCCTGCGCGAGGAACGGCGGAGGGCCGGCGGCGGGGAAGGCGGGGCCGCCGACGAGTTCGGGTTCGGAGATCACGCGTCCACTCCCGGGAGGCGGTCGGTCGAGCCGGGCGCCGGGGTGGGCGCGACTTCGAAGGCGGTGGCGCCGCGGGGTTCGGGCGTGGCGCGCAGGGCCTGTTCGGTGCTGTACGCGCGGAGGTAGCCGACCACGGTGTTGAGGACGGCGACCAGCGGGACGGCGACGACGGCGCCGCCGATGCCGGCGGTGAGTCCGCCGGCGGCGACGGCGAGGACGACGGCGAGCGGGTGGACGCGGACGGCCCGGCCGAGGATGAACGGCTGGAGGACGTGGCCTTCGATCTGCTGTACGGCGAGGACGACGACGAGCACCATCAGCGCGGTGAACACGCCGTTGGTGACGAGGGCGACGACACAGGCGAGGGCGCCGGAGACGACGGCGCCGACGAGCGGGATGAAGGCGAAGAGGAAGATGAAGACGGCGAGCGGCACGGCCATCGGGACGTCGAGGAACCACAGGCCGATGCCGATGAAGACGGCGTCGATGAGGGCGACGAGGACGGTGCCGCGGACGTAGGCGGTGAGGGTGCGCCAGGCGCGCGGGCCCGCGCCGGCGACGCCGGGCCGGGCCTGGGCGGGCACCAGCTTGAGCGTCCACTCCCAGACCTTCTTCCCGTCGTAGAGCAGGAAGAGGGTGCAGAACATGGCCAGCAGGATGCCGGTCATGGCCTCCACGATGACGGTGACGCCCTGGAGTCCGGCGGAGGTGATCTGCTCGGCGTTGGCGCCGATGGCCTCGCTGAGGTTCTTGGCGATGTCGTTGATCTGCTGCTCGGTGACGTGGAAGGGGCTGTCGAGGAGCCAGTGCTTGAGTTCCTCGATGCCGTCCTTGACGCGGTCGGACAGGTTGTCGACGTTGTCCATGACCTGCCAGACCACGAACCAGCCGACCAGGCCCATGATCACGAAGCCGGAGACGGCGGTGATGGCGGTGGCGAGGCCGCGCGGCAGGCCCTTGCGGCGCAGCAGGGCGACGGTGGGCTGGAGCAGCGCGGTGATGAGGAGGGCGGCGACGAAGGCGAGGACGACCAGCTGGACGGAGCTGATGACCTTCATCAGGACCCAGACGGTGCCGGCGAGGACGAGCAGGCGCCAGCCGGCCTCGGCGGCGACGCGCATGCCCCAGGGGATGGCGGCGACGGGGTCGGGGCGGGCGGCGACGGCGGGTGCGTACGCGGGGGGCGCGGGTACGGAGGCGGAGGCGGCGGGCGTGTCCGGCTGCTGCGTCGCCGGCTGCTGCGTCGCCGCCGGGTCCGGGGCGGCCGCGGGGGCCGGCTCGGCGACCGGCTCCGGCGCGGGGGCGAGGCCCAGGTCCCGGTCCCGGTCGAGGCCGTGTCCGGTGGCCAGGCGGGCCGGGTCCACGGCGGCGTACGGCTCCGGCACGGCGTACGGCGGAGCCGACGGGTCCTCGCGGCCGGCCGCCGCGCGGCGTTCCTCAAGGCGTTCGCCCATCCGGCTCAGGCCGCTGCCCAGCCGGTTCAGCCATCCTGGCAGTCTCGACATGCTCTTCCCTCTCCCCCCTCGGGTCCTCGAAACTACACCTACCTACGGGCGAAGCCCCTCACCGGAAGACGGTGAGGGGCTTCGAAGGGTTGAGCGGAGGCCGCTGCCGGTCCTAGTACCAGCGGTTGGCCTGCCAGAACGACCAGGCGCCGCAGGGGCTGCCGTAACGGCCGTTCATGTAGCTGAGGCCCCACTTGATCTGGGTGGCCGGGTTGGTCTGCCAGTCGGCGCCGGCGGAGGCCATCTTGGAGCCCGGGAGGGCCTGGACGAGGCCGTAGGCGCCGGAAGAGGCGTTGGTGGCGCGGTAGTTCCAGCCCGACTCGTGGCTCACGATGTTGCTGAAGCAGGTGAACTGGTCGCCGGCCATCATCTGACGGGCCATGGCCTTGACGTCGGAGATGGAGTACGAGCCCTGGGCGGCGAAGCTCGAGGCGTCGCGCAGGGCGGACCGGCTGGCGCGCTCGGCCTCGGCCTCCTTGCGCTCCTTCTCGGCCTTGTCGGCGGCCGTCTTCTTGGCCTCGGCGTCCTTGGCGGCCTGGATGCGGGCGGCTTCCTCGGCGGACTTGCGCGCGAGGGAGTCGGCGGCGGCGGCCTGGACGTCGGCCTGTTCCGAGAGCGAGGAGACCTGTACCTGGGCCTGCTCGCCCGCGGGGATGTCCGCGAGCAGCGTCGTGTCGGCCGCGGTGGCCTCGAAGTTGTCGTCCGAGGGCTGCGCGGCGTTGCCCGAGGCAACACCGGCGATGGCGCCGACAGTGGTGACCGCAGTGGCCGAAGCCACCGCGAATCCCCGGACCGAGATCCGGCTCACACGGTTTCCTTCCACAATCACCCGCACGCGTGACCACGCGGGCGAAATCGTGCCCCTGGCGCTGGTCTCCGTTACTAGATGACTAGTGGGTCACAGAAGACACGGGCCCGTGGTGCTGTGGGCGGCATACGGCGAACGGCTGTTGAGTTGTGTGGTGCTGCACCCCTGAAGGTGCACGTGTGCCGTATGCGGGGCCTGACGGAAGCAAGACTCTGCCGGACGGCGACGCCGCAAGGCAATTCCACGTTGCGTGTGAAAGCTCACACCTGGGTGGACGCACGGGATTTGGCGTATACGGGCGACAGCGCGACGCCGCCCGGCTAAGCTCTCGCGCTTTGCCGGGCGGCGCCAACTGCCGGACGATACGGGTCAGATCTGGACGTCCTCCAGCATTTCGGTCACGAGCGCGGCGATCTGCGAGCGCTCGGAGCGGGTGAGCGTGACGTGCGCGAAGAGCGGATGGCCCTTCAGCTTCTCTACGACGGCGACGACTCCGTCGTACCGGCCCACCCGCAGGTTGTCGCGCTGGGCGACGTCATGGGTGAGCACCACCCGGGAATTCGCCCCGATCCTGGACAGAACGGTCAACAGCACGTTCCGCTCCAGGGACTGGGCCTCGTCCACGATGACGAACGCGTCGTGCAGCGAGCGGCCCCGGATGTGGGTGAGCGGCAGCACCTCCAGCATGCCGCGCTGCAGCACCTCCTCGATCACCTCGCGGCCCGCCACGGCCGACAGGGTGTCGAAGACGGCCTGCGCCCACGGGCTCATCTTCTCGGCCTCGGTGCCCGGCAGATAGCCGAGCTCCTGCCCGCCGACCGCGTACAGCGGACGGAACACCATCACCTTCTGGTGCTGGCGGCGCTCCAGGACCGCCTCCAGGCCGGCGCAGAGCGCGAGCGCCGACTTGCCGGTGCCGGCCCGGCCGCCCATGGAGACGATGCCGACGTCCGGGTCGAGCAGCAGGTCGAGCGCGATCCGCTGCTCGGCGCTGCGGCCGCGGATGCCGAAGGCCTCCCGGTCGCCGCGCACCAGCCGGACGTTGCCCTCGGAGGTGACGCGGCCGAGCGCCTTGCCGCGCTCGGACTGCAGCACGAGACCGGTGTGCACCGGCAGTTCGGCCGCCTCCGGCACGTACAGCGTCTCCTGGTCGTAGAGGATGTCGATCTGGTCGGCGGACAGCCCGATCTCGGTCATCCCGGTCCAGCCGGAGGAGTCCGTGATGGCGAGCTCCGCCCGGTACTCCTCGGCGAGCAGGCCCACCGACGACGCCTTGATCCGCAGCGGCAGGTCCTTGGAGACGACCGTGACGTCGTACCCCTCGGCCTGGAGGTTGCGGGCGACGGCGAGGATCCGGGAGTCGTTGTCGCCGAGCCGGTAGCCGGCCGGAAGGACGCTGGGGTCCGAGTGGTTGAGTTCGACACGCAGGGTGCCGCCCAGCTCCCCGATGGGGAGCGGTGCGTCGAGGCGCCCGTACCGCACCCGGAAGTCGTCGAGCAGGCGCAGCGCCTGCCGGGCGAAGTAACCGAGTTCGGGGTGGTGCCTCTTGGCCTCCAGCTCGGTCACCACGACGATCGGCAGCACGACTTCGTGCTCCTCGAAGCGGGACATCGCGCTGGGGTCGGCCAGCAGGACGCTGGTGTCGAGAACATAGGTGCGCCTGTCGGACAAGCGGCGCTTAGTGCTGGTCACCACGGAAGGACAGACCCCCTTTGTCGACCCCTGAGAGGTCGGGGTGCGACGGCTCCGCGGACCGCGGAACCGATGTCGCGGCGGAATGGGACCGGGCTCAGGCCACGATGCGCGGGCCGAGCTCCGGCCCTCCGCTTCTCCCGTGCGCGTCCCGCACGGTCGTCCTGGTGCAAAGGGCCTCCCGGGTGGCGGTCTCCGTGCCGCTCACTTCACATGGGATATGCCCTCGAACACACGCCGTCATGCCATGGCATATGACGGCGTGTTCATGAACAGAGGGTGACGGAGGGGGCCGAAGGGCCCTCAGTTGCCGAAACGGCGGTGCCGGGCCGCGTAGTCGCGCAGCGCACGCAGGAAGTCGACCTTGCGGAAGGCCGGCCAGTGCACCTCACAGAAGTAGTACTCGGAATGCGCGCTCTGCCACAGCATGAAACCGGACAGTCGCTGCTCGCCGCTGGTGCGGATCACCAGGTCCGGGTCGGGCTGGCCGCGGGTGTAGAGGTGCTCGGAGATCAGGTCGATGTCGACGACCTCGGCCAGCTCCTCGAAGCTGGTGCCGCGCTCGGCGTGGTCGAGGAGCAGGGAGCGGACGGCGTCCGCGATCTCCTGCCGGCCGCCGTAGCCCACGGCGACGTTCACGAGTATGCCCTTGTTGTCGAGGGTGGCCTGCTCGGCCTCCTTGAGCACGGACTGGGTGTGCGCCGGCAGCAGGTCGAGGGTGCCCACGTGGTGCACCCGCCAGCGGCCGTCGGCGGCGAGCGCCCGGACCGCGTCCTCGATGATCCCGAGCAGCGGGAGGAGCTGCTCCTCGGGGCGGTTCAGGTTGTCGGTGGAGAGCATCCAGAGCGTGACGACCTCGACGTCGGTCTCGGCACACCAGCCGAGCAGCTCCTGGATCTTGTCCGCGCCGGCCTTGTGACCCTGCTCCGGGGTGCCGCCACTGGCCTTGGCCCACCGGCGGTTGCCGTCGAGGATGACGCCGATGTGCTTGGGCACCTGGGCGTGATCGAGGCGGCCTTCCACCCGGCGTGCGTAGAGCCCGTACACCAGGTCGCGCAGGTTCACTGTTCTTTACCCCTCCATGCAGTGTCGGCCCCCCGAAGCCGCCACATTACTGCGGACGGGTAACGAGCTCCCAGCCCGGGACTGTCACAAGTCCGTGATAAGCAGAGATACGTGACTGATTCCCCCCTGTACCGCGCCGCCGCGGACCGTTATGACGCCATGGAGTACCGGCGCACCGGCCGCAGCGGGCTCAAGCTCCCCGCGATCTCGCTCGGCCTCTGGCACAACTTCGGCGACGACCGCTCGCTCGACTCGCAGCGGGCGATCCTGCGCCGCGCCTTCGACCTGGGCGTGACCCACTTCGACCTGGCGAACAACTACGGCCCGCCGCCCGGCTCCGCCGAGCTGAACTTCGGCAAGATCTTCGCGCAGGACTTCGCGCCGTACCGGGACGAGCTGATCGTCTCGACGAAGGCCGGCTATCTGATGCACCCCGGGCCGTACGGCGAGTGGGGCTCCCGCAAGTACCTGATGTCGTCGCTCGACGCCTCCCTGAAGCGGATGGGCCTCGACTACGTCGACATCTTCTACTCGCACCGCTTCGACCCGCACACGCCCCTCGAGGAGACGATGGGGGCGCTCGCCTCCGCCGTGCAGCAGGGCAAGGCGCTGTACGTGGGCGTCTCCTCGTACACCAGCGAGCAGACCGCCGAGGCCGCGGGGATCCTCAGGGAGATGGGCGTCCCGGCCCTGATCCACCAGCCCTCGTACTCGATGATCAACCGGTGGACGGAGGAGGACGCCCTCCTCGACACCCTGGAGGCGGCCGGCATGGGCTGCATCTCCTTCGTGCCGCTGGCGCAGGGCCTGCTCACCAACAAGTACCTCAAGGGCGTCCCGGAGGGCTCGCGCGCGACCCAGGGCAAGTCCCTCGACCCGAACCTGCTCTCCGACGAGGTGCTGCGCCGGCTGCGCGGCCTCGCCGACATCGCGGAGCGGCGCGGCCAGTCGCTGGCCCAGCTGGCGCTGAAGTGGGTGCTGCGGGACGAGCGGATGACGTCGGCGCTGATCGGCGCGTCGAGCGTGGCGCAGCTGGAGGAGAACGTGGCGGCGCTGCACGGGGCTCCGCTGACGGAGGAGGAGCTGAAGGAGATCGACGCGTTCGCCGTCGACACCGAGGGCACCAACATCTGGGCCGGGCGGGGCTGAGCCGCTCCCCCGGTGCGGGTGGGGAAAGAAAACGGGCCGGTCCGTGGGGGGGATACGGACCGGCCCGAGGGGGGGTTTCCACCATAACCCTTCATTAACCGTGTTGTGCGCCACGCGCGCCGACCGGTCGCCGCCGATTCGCTCGGAGGCCAGGCGGCACAAGGGCTGTAGCGGCCCGTGGCGGGTTTGCGCCCGGGCGTGGCGGCGTAATCCGTACCTCCCACGGGGGACCCCGGTCACGGGTCGCACGGTTGACGCGGCGAGGGGGCGGGGCCGCAGGTCAGGGGGCGCTTCGCCGGTGAAGCAGTGTGATGCCGTCACGGCGGGCGACGAGCTCGTAGCCGTACGTGCGCCGGGCGGCGGCCAGCTCCGCGTCCTGCTGTTCCAGGGGGTAGGGCCAGTGTCCGCGCCGGTACGGCCACGCCTCGGGGGCCTCCGGATCGTGGACGATCCATTCGGCCGTGGGCGGTGGCAGATCCTTGCGCCGGTACTCGTAGAGCCGTCCGCCGACCGGGAAGGTCGGGAAGAGGACGACCGTGCAGCGGGAGGTGAGCTGCGGGGCGAGCCGGTTGGAGGCGGCGACGGTCGCGCCGTCGGGGATCCTCGCCAGCAGCGCCCGGGCCGCTTCCAGGTGCGGGGTGGTGTGCCAGGTGGCCCGCTGGGCGAGCTGCGCCAGCGGGAAGGACGGGATGAGCACGGCGGTCACGGCGAGGACGGTGGCGAGCGCGGCCCGGACCTGGCGCCGGTCGCCCTCCCGGTTCTCCCGGCTCTCCCGGCTCTCCCGGCCGAGGACGTCGAGCAGCCCGGCGAAGACCACGGGCATCAGGATCGCGCTGTAGTGGAAGGCCGTGCCCCAGTGGAAGACGTTCTCCGACGCCATCCGCCAGCCGAGCGTGGGCAGCGCGATCAGCGCGAGCGGTGAGCGCAGGGCGAGCAGCGCGGACGGGGCGAAGACCAGGATCAGGGTGGTGGCCTTGACGTCGGGCCGCAGCAGGTCGAGCGGGGCGTGCGCGAGCGCGGAGAGCAGCGAGCCGTGCGCGGCGGCGAGCTGGCCGCCGTGGGCGTAGCCGCCGGTGGGGGCGAGGGCGGGGAGGACGACCTCGATCTCCAGGGCCGAGCCGAGCAGCCCGGCGGCGACGGTGGCGAGGCCGAGCCGGCGCGGGCCCTTGAGGGCGATGTACGCGCCGACGGCGGCGAGCGTGAACCCCAGGTCCTCCTTGACGAGCAGCAGCGGCGCGGCCCAGGCGACGGCGGCCCGCCAGCGCCGTCGCCCGAGCGCTTCGAGGGAGCAGGCGAGCAGCGGTACGGCGAGGGCCACCTCGTGGAAGTCGAACGCGGCGGCGGACGCGATGCCCCAGCTCAGCCCGTATCCGGCGGCGACGGCATGGGCGGCGCGCGGGCCGACGGCGCGGACCGCCCAGCGGGTCAGCGGTACGGCGCCGAGCGCGAGGAGCGCGGACTGGGCGACGAGGAGGGTGAGCGGCGAGGGGAAGAGGCGGTAGAGCGGGGCGAGGGCGGCGAGCAGCGGGTGGAAGTGGTCGCCGAGGAGGTTGAAGCCCTCGCCGCGCAGGGGCACGACGGGGGCGCGGAGCTCGGCGTAGGCGCGGACGGCCTGTTCGAAGATGCCGAGGTCGTAGCCGGTGGTGCGCATGAGCTGGTGACGGCGCACGGCGACGGTGGCGTAGAGGAGACAGAGGGCGGCGGCCCAGGTCCAGGGGAGGAGGGCGGCCCGCTGTCGTTCCCTTGCCGCAGCCGGCGCCGGCGCATATGGGGTCAATTCCGTATCAATTGTCCGCATATGGGCTGATGCTAGGGCGGGCCGTTCACGGCAGGGCGGTGAACGCGCCGAGCAGCAGCCCCAGGAGCGCGCCCACGATCATGAACGGTCCGAACGGGATCGCCGAGCCGCGCCCGGCCCGGCGCGCGAGGACGAGCCCGAGCCCGTACACCGCCCCGAGCAGGAACCCGGCGAACGCCCCCGCGAACAGCACCCCCCAGCCGTACCAGCCGAGGGCCGCGCCGAGCGGGACGGCCAGCTTCACGTCGCCGAGGCCCATGCCGTCCGGATGGAGGAGGAAGAGTCCGAGGTAGCCGCCGCCGAGCGCGAGGGCGCCGAGGAGGGAGTGCAGCCAGGAACCGGCCGCGTACGGCAGCAGCGCGGCGAACGCGAGGAGCAGCGGCAGCACGGCGGCGAGCGGCAGCGTCAGCGGGTCCGGCAGCCGGTGGACGCGGGCGTCGACGACGGCGAGGAGGGTGCCGAAGGGGGTGACGAGCAGCCAGACGAGCAGCTCGGGCCGCGGGCCGCCGGTGGCCGCGGCGAGCGCGGCGCAGGCGAGCGCGGTGAGCAGCGGCGCGAAGAGCGGCGCCCGCGTGGTCGCGCAGCCGGCGCGCCCGGGGCCGCCGAGCCAGCCCCGCGCCGGCCCCGCGAAGGGATGGCCCGCCGGACAGGCGTCCCGCCAGGGCTCGTCGGGCGCGACGGCGAGCCGGTACGCGGCCCGGGGGACGAACAGCCCGGCCGCCGCGCCCCACAGGGCGGCGGCGGTGACGAGGGCGATCGACAAGGCGTCCACGGGCCGACCCTAGGGCTACTGTCGTACGCATGGGGAGGACTTGGCGGGACGGGCTGGGGTGGCTGGACACACCGGACGGCGGTCCGGTGCCTCTGGAGATCGCCGCCTCCTACAAGGCGCGGCGGCGGGGGCTGCTCGGCCGCGACGGCATCGACGGCGCGCTGCTCATCACTCCGACGAACAGCATCCACACCTTCGGCATGCGCTTCACCCTCGACATCGCCTATCTCGACCGCTCGTTCACCGTCCTCGACGTGGTCACCATGCGGCCGGGCCGGCTCGGCATGGTGCGGTGGCGCGGCCGGCACGTCCTGGAGGCGGAGGGCGGCACGATGGCGGGCTGGGGCCTGCGGCGCGGAGTGACCGTCAGGGTGGACCGGCGCCGAGGAGCGTGAACGCCCCGTACGCGGCGGAGGCGAGCGACGCCGGCGTGACCGTCACGGCGGACCGGCGCCGAGGAGCGTGAACGCCCCGTACGCGGCGAAGGCGAGCGACGCCGGCGTGACCGTCACGGCGGACCGGCGCCGAGGAGCGTGAACGCCCCGTACGCGGCGGAGGCGAGCGCGAGTCCGGTGAGGACGGGCACGGCGGTACGGGTCCGGAGCCGCGCCAGGGCCGCGGCGGGCGGCAGCAGCAGGCCGAACGCGGGCATCATCAGACGGGGCCGGGAACCGAAGTAGGCGGCGCCGACGAGCGAGATGACGACGACGGCGACCGTGTAGACGAGCAGCGGGAGCGGCTGCCGCTGCCGCACGCACAGCACGATCAGCCAGCCGAGCAGCCCGAGCACGAGACAGAGGCCGAGCGCCGCCGGCCACGGCAGCCCGGCGATGAAGCGGGCGAGCGCGACACCGCCGTCGATGGAGTTGCCCCAGGCCGCCTGCACGTCGAAGTAGGCCGTCGCGCCGCCCTGGCGGACCCCGACGTACACGACGTACCCGAGCCAGCCGAGCGGCGCGAGCAGCACGCCGACGACGAGGCGGGCCCGCAGGCGCCGTTCGCGTACGACCGTCACCACGGCGGTGATCCCGATGGCGGCGATCAGCGCGGCGGCCGTCGGCCGGGTGAGCCCCGCGAACACGGACAGCGTCCCGGCGAGGATCCAGCGGTCCCGCAGGACGGCGAGGAGCGACCAGGCGGCGAGCGCGGTGAACAGCGTCTCCGTGTACGCCATCGACTGCACGAACGCCGTCGGATACACCCCCCACAACACCGCCAGTACGACCCCGGTGCGCCGCCCCGCGACGTGCGCGCCGACCTCGTAGATGCCCCAGGCGGCGGCGAGCGAGGCGGCCCAGGAGACGAGGAGCCCGGCGGTGGCGGCGTCGACGGGGAGGACGGCGGCGACCGCCCGCTCCAGGGCGGGGAAGAGCGGGAAGAACGCGAGGTCGGCGTGGACGCTGCCGTTGGGGAGCGTGACCTCGTAGCCGTATCCGTGCTCGGCGATCCGCGTGTACCAGACCGCGTCCCAGCGCCCCTTCAGCCGGTGCAGCCCGTCCTCGCCGGTGACCGCGGCGGCGATGGCGAGGACG
The DNA here is from genome assembly GCF_053605265.1 of Streptomyces sp. NPDC003943. Taxonomy (NCBI): domain Bacteria; kingdom Bacillati; phylum Actinomycetota; class Actinomycetes; order Kitasatosporales; family Streptomycetaceae; genus Streptomyces; species Streptomyces sp. NPDC003943. The sequence goes on from NZ_JBSGIW010000049.1 coordinate 16,338, forward strand.
GCGAGCCCGAGGAGACGGGTGGCGGCGTAGCCGCCGAGGGCGAGGGGCAGGTGGTGACGCGGGGTGGAGCGGGACATGCGCTCGATTATCAGCCGCCTGGACGAAGACGCTGGAACCGGGCGGTCATGACGGGGCCGAGCTGCCCGACGATCGCGTGGCCGGGCTCGTGGGGGTGGGGCAGGTCACCGAGGAAGGACGTGACGATGACCTCGTCGACGCCGACGACTCCGCGGCGGCTCTGCTCCTCCAGGAAGTCGAGGGTGCCCCGCCAGTCGACGGCACCGGCCTCGGCCGGCTCCTGGTGGAGGAAGGAGCGGACGGTGTCCTGGACGACGGCCCAGAAGAAGACGTGCGGCTGGACACTGCCCTGGCTGAAGACGTGCGCGTCATAGGCGCCGCGGAACCCGGGGACGCGGGCGACGAGGTCGCTGACGAGCTGCACGCTGGGGGTGGCGACGGGGAGGGGAGTGGGGCTGGGGGTGGGGGTAGGGGTGGTCATCGGCTGCCCGTTTCGGATGCGCTGGGGAGCTCGCTCGTGCGAGCGCGTGAGGGCCGGCTCCTTGATCAGGATGCCCGTTCCGAGGTGACCGATGTCACCGATTAGCGGTGCTTTTGCGCTTTCCTGACGATGCCTTTCGCGGAGTTTTCCACAGGGGATGCGAAGTGTCGCTCTTCCGTGGATCGTTGCTCATATGTACGAGTTGGGGAGGCTCACCGGGGGGCCGGGGGGGGCGGGCGGGGTGCTGCTTCCGGTCCAGGCGGCCGAGGGGCTCACCCCCTCCGAGCGCTCTCCCTCTCCATCTCCGCCGCCCCGCGAGCGTGGCGCCCCTGGGTACGACGGCGGGCCCTCTGGACCAGGGGCCAGGCGCCGAGTCCGGCGACGAGGACGGTGCCGGTGGTGACGCCCGCGATGCCGATGACACGCAGGACGGGATCCGGGGCGCGTACGGGAGCGGAGGCGGGTTTCGCACCCGTGGACGGTGGCGTGAGGGCGAGGTCGAGGGAGACGAGGACGGGGGCGGGGGCGGCGCGGTCCAGGGTGACCTGGACGTAGTAGTCGCCGGCGAAGCGCATGGCGCCGACGGCGTTCGTGGTGCCCGTGGAGCGGTTGGCGTAGGCGGCCGGGGCGGTGGCCAGGGAGAGGGTGGCGGGCTCGCCGGTGTAGAGGCCCTTGGTCTCGTCGACGGCGCCCCGCGCCGGGTTGTACAGCGCGAGCCGCAGCCCGTCCGGCAGCGCGGGCCGCCCGGGCGGCGCGGCCGCGTTGCCGAACCGAGCCCGTACGAAGAGCTGCTGGCCCCAGGCGACCGGCACCCGGTAGAAGCGGCTCTCGCCCGGCCGCAGCTCGTCCCGCCAGGTGCCGCCGTCACCGGAAAGGCCGGCGGCGTCGTTGAAGCCGGTGCCGCCGTGGGCCGTGCGGGCCGGCCCCGTGCCCAGCCCGGCCGGTGGCTCGGTGCGCCACGCGGTCGGCGCGGGCGGCGCCGGTTCGTCGGGCGCGGGCTCGACGACGTACCCCAGCTCGACGGTCCGCCGCGCCGCCGAACCCTCCGCCCGCCCGACGCCCTCGACGACGAACTCGTACTCCCCCGGCTCCTGGCAGTCCCGTCCCGGTTCGACGCGCCGGCTGACGTAGTCGGCGATGGGCCGGGCGGTGTCGCCGTAGAACCGGACGTCGGTGTGCATGCCGCACGGCAGGCCGTCCGCGGTGCGGAGGGAGAGGGAGAGTCCGTCGACGACGTCGACCGGCTTGCCGGGGGCGGGGGCGAGGACGGCGGAGAGGTAGACGTTCGAGGTGCCGTCGAGGCGCACCCGGTACGTGCGCGTCTCGCCCTTCGCGATGCCGTCGGTGTACGTGCCCGGCCCCGGCAGCACCGCACCGTCGCCGACGGGCCGGGCGTCGGGCGCGGTGCGGTACGCGGGCGGGCTGCTGCTCCCCGCGTGGACGCCGAGCGCCCCGAGGACGCCGATGCCGAGCGCGGCTGCCATGACCGTGCGCATCGCGCCCCGCTACCCGCCGGAGGTGCGGGGGAAGGACACCTCGACCCGGCGGTTCTTCTTGCGGCCCTCCTCGGTGGCGTTGTCCGCGATCGGGTAGTCCTCGCTGTACCCGCGGATGTCGTACGTCGTCCCCGCGTCCAGGCTCTTGGCGAGCTCCTGCTGCACGGCGTCGGCGCGTTCCTTGGACAGCTTCAGCCCGTGCTCGTACGTCCCGAGGTCGTCGGTGAACCCGAAGACGCGCACCCGGCCCGAGCCCTGCTTCCTGATCTCCGCGGCGATGGCGGCGATACGGGCGGCGGCGGACGGGCTGAGCCTGGCGCTGTCCTTGCCGAACAGCACCTCGGCCTGCAGCGCGAACGTCACGTCCACGTTCGTGTCCTCGCGCCGCTGCTCGCCGCCCTCCTCCTCGACGATCTGCTTGATGTCGAGCACCTTGGGCGGCGCGAGCGTGGCGCCGTCGGGCAGCATCAGCGCGGGCGAGTTGGTGTCGATGGCGGGCAGAGGCGCGCCGGTGGAGGCGGCCCCGGGCGGATCGTCGGCATACGCCGTCACGGCGGAGGCCGAAACCAGGACGAGACCGGCGGCGAGGGCGGCGAGGCGGCGGCGTGTGGAGGTCATGGCGGCGCTCTCAGGAGAGCTTGATGGTGGCGGGGGTGAAGGTGGGGAGTTGGAGGGAGACTTCGGTGGTGGTGGGGGGTGGGGCGGGGAACTGCATGAAGACGTTGCTCCAGGCGCCCGCGGCAAGACTGGACAAGTCGGTGGTGGTGAGCGGGCGCCCGTCCGTGTCGCGCAGCACGTAGTACCGCTTCTTGCCCACGGAGTCGACGAGGGTGGCCCCGCCGAAGGAGTTGCCGTGCTTGATGATCTCGGTCTCGTTGCCGCCGAGTTGCGCGGGGATGATGCGCGTATCGCTCGCCGTGTTCGTCAGCTTGCCGCTGACGGTGACGAAGCCGCCCTGATCGCGCTTGGCCGAGACGACGGAGAGTTCGAGACCCTCCTGGCCCTTGAGCACGGCGATGGGCTCGGTCGGCGCCTCGGACTGCGGCTGGACGTTGCCTTCTCCGCCCTTGGACACCGGGGTGGTCGTTGCCGGCTTGGTCTGCGGCGGCTTCTCCTCACTACCGCAGCCCGCGAGGGCGAGGACCAGTCCGGCAGTCACGGCCACAGCGGCCACTCCTCTGCCGGACTTCATTACATGCCGCACACTCATGGGAAACAGAGTCCTTCGCTCGTCAGTCGACCAGTCGGACAGTGAAGAGATCGGCCGCGTCGGGCAGCCTGGGGTCTTCGGGGTCGATCGTCCACTCGACGCCGTCGCAGACGAGGCCGGTGATCGGTTCGGGTTCGGGGCTGGGCGTGGGCGTCGGGTCGGGGGTGGCCGAGCCCGTCGGCGTGGGCGTGGTGGGGGTTGGAGGCGGAGTGGGCTCCGGCGCGTCGAAGTAGCAACGAGGTTCGAGGACCGCCGTTGCCGTCGCGGTGGCATGCTGCCGCTCCGTACCGGGAACCAGAGATCGCCCTACGGTGCCGAGTGTGCGGATCTGCACGCGGAACTCTTCCCGCCCGCCCGCGCGCTGGGACGTGCAGCCGTCCTGCCAGAGCTCTGCGCCGTTGTCCGCGGCGAAATCGGCCGCCTTCTCGCAGGCTCGGCCGGATCCATACGCCTCACCGTGCAGGTACCGGTCCCATGCCTCGGGATCCAGGATCACGTCGAGCCAGCCGTCCCGCAGCTGCCGCCGAGCATCTTGAGCCGCCGCCAGCGCGGCAGCATCAGCCGCCGTCTGCCCGCCACTTCGGGTCACGGCCGCCTGCCCGACCGCGAAGTAGACGAACGCCAGGAAGAGAAGTCCTGCCATCACCGTGACGTAGACGGGGAATGCCTGCCCCGAGTCTCCCCCGCGGCCACTCAGTGCTGGCCTCCGCCACCTCCGGTCAGGCTGGCGATCTTCGTGGCGATTGCGTTCTTGATGTCCTGCCCGATGCTCGTCCCGGAGATCGCGACCACGATCGCCACCACCACCACGATGATCCCCAGGTACTCCACCGCCGTCTGCCCGCGGTCTCCGTTGCGCCTCGTGGCGCCCCAACTTCCCACCCGCACCTTGGCCTTGGTCAGGGCCTTCAGCAGCGCCTCGTTCATCGTGTTCCCCTCCGAGTCCGGCGACTCGGGCAGGGTACGCCGGGTGGGGCCGGTGTTCACAGGGTCCGTAGGCCCAATCACGCTCGGTAGTCACCTTGGGCATCACGACGCCGTCCTCGTGCCGAGCCAGGAGGCGATGGCTTCGCCGCGGGTGGTGCTGTGGAGTTTGGCGAAGATGCGGTTGATGTGGTTCTTGACGGTCTTCTCACTGATGGAGCAGGTGGTGGCGATCTGCTGGTTGGTCAGACCGGACGCGATCAGGTCCATGACCTCCACCTCCCTCGCACTCAGACCGAATCGTTGCACTCGCGAAGCCGGATTTCTGAAGCGCAGTATATTCGCGAGAGTTGGTCTCGCGCCAGCATGTGCAGTCGCACGCACAACGCGGAAGAGTTCCGCCACGTCGAACCGGCCGTGGACCAACTGAGCCGCAGCCGCCCCTGCGCCCGCGCCCCTGTCGACCCCCGCGCCCGCGCCCGCCGGCTCGTGGGTCAGCAACAACACCGGGGCGAGCGCCGACAGTTCCGCGACCGCGTCCTGGTCTTCGTCGACGACGACCAGGTCCGACGCGGTCGGTTCGGCCACCAGCTCGATGTCCGGGCAGGCGCCGAGCAGGACGGTCAGGCCCGCTCGTACCACCGGGTTGGCGCTCACCACCAGGACCTTCAGCATCCGCACCTCATTCGCCCGTGATCGAGCCGAAGTCGGTGCCCGTGCCCAGGAAGAGCCCCGCGCCCAGCAGGATCATCGTCGCCGGGACCATCAGTGTCGTGATCACCATCGTGGCCTTGGGCACCGCCTTCGCGGCCTTGCGCCTCGCGTTCTGGGCGTCCGTGCGGCGCATGTCGTTGGCGATCTGGATGAGGGTGTCGACGATCGGGGCACCCAGTTCCTCGCCCTGCTGCAGCGCGGTGACGAACTGGGCGACCTGTTCGGAGTCGTTGCGGCGGCGCAGCTCGTCGAAGGCTTCGCGGCGGCTGACGCCCATGTCCATCTGGCGCAGGGTGATGCGCAGTTCGTCGGCCCAGGGGCCCTCGTACTTGTCCGCCACCCGCTCCAGCGCCTGGCGGAAGCCGAGGCCGGCGGAGACGACGACGGCGAGGACGTCGAGGAAGTCCGGCAGGGTGCGTTCGATCTGGTCCTTGCGGATGCGGACGGCGGACCAGATGCCGACCTCGGTCCAGAACGCGCCGAACGCGAAGAGCAGCACCGCCACCAGGTACGAACCCCGGCCGAGCATGAGGAGTCCGCCCAGGCCGCCCAGGAAGCCGTAGACGGCGCGCCGCGCCCCGTACCGGTCGATCGTCAGGCCGCCGGGGTTGCCGGCGAGGTCGATGCGGCGGCGGACCGAGTTGACGCGCTTGGGGCCCATGAGCCGGAGCACGGCGGGTGACCAGCGCATGCCGAGGCGGTCGACGGCGGAGTAGACGGCGCCGGTGCGGGTGGCGCCGACCTCCAGGGCGAGCTGGAGGTCGGAGGGGAGTTTGGCGTCGGCGCGGTAGAGGCGGATGCCGTAGCAGATGCCCGCCACGGACACGCCCGCAAGCAGGGCCCACAGGAATTCCACGGTCGTCGTCACGCCCCTCACGGTTCGCCCCTCATGGTTCGCCCCTCATCGTCCGGCCCTCACAGTCCGCCCCCACACGGTCGCCCCTCACACGTCGATCTTCGCCAGCCGGCGGATGATCACGAAGCCCACCGCGTAGAGCCCGAAGGCCAGCACCACCGCGAGCTGGCCGAGACCCGACCCGGTCATCCGGTCCAGCGCGCCCGGCTGCATGTTGTCGATGAGCAGCAGCGAGCCGACGCCGATGACCGGGACCGCGTACGCCGTCAGGCTCACCTGCGACAGCTGCGTACGGACCTCGCGCCGGGTCTCCTTCCGTTCCTCCAGCGTCTCGGTGAGGTTGCGCAGGGAGGAGACGACGGTGCCGCCGGCCCGGTTGGCGAGGACCAGGGTGGTGACGAGGACGACGAGTTCGCGGGACGGGAGGCGCTCGGCCAGCTCGCCGAGGGCGTCGTCGATCGACGTGCCCACGGCCAGCTGCTGGGAGACCTTGGCCAGTTCGTCGCCGGCCGGGGCCTCCATCTCGTCGGCGGCGAGCGAGAGCGCCATGCGCAGGGCGAGGCCGGCCTGAGTGGCGTTGGCGAGGATGCGGGAGAGTTCGGGGAGCTGGTTGATGAACTTCTCGATGCGCTTCTGGCGCTGCCAGTTGAGGAAGCCCCAGGCGATCCAGACGCCGAGGAAGCCGCAGATCGGGCCGAAGAACGGGGAGAGCAGCGCCTGCCCGGCGATCCACAGGACGGCGATGGTGACCGCCATGTAGACCACGAACTCGCCCGGTGTGATCTCCAGTCCGGTGGCGGAGATACGGAGTTCGAGCTTGCGGCCCAGGGCCGTCCGCCGGACCCGCCGGTCGACGCCGCGGAACGGGCGCCTGCGCCGGCCGCCCGCCCCCGTGCCGTCGTCGCCCTCGCCGGCGGTCTGGCTGAGCCGGGCGATCAGCGCGGAGCGCTGGGCGGCCCCGCTCGCGTACAGCTGGATGCCGGCCACCGCGAGGACGCAGCAGATCAGCGCCACTCCGGCAGTCAGCCACGTCGGGTTCAGGTGCACGACAGTTCTCCCCTACTTCGCTTCCCGCGTGGCGAGCTGCTCGTCCGTCGCCGCCACGCCGAACGCCTGCGGAATGGGCTGGCCAGCCATGTAGAGCCGCTCGGCGACCCGGCGCGGCAGCGGGTGGTGGGAGAACTCGCCGTACACCCGCCCGTCGGCGGCGAGCGGCTGGGCGTTGAAGCGGCAGACGGTGGCGAGGAGATAGCGCTCGCGGCCGCTGGAGGCGAGGATCGCGATCTCGGTGACCCGGCGCGTGCCGTCGGGGTGTCGGGTGAGCTGTACGAGGACGTCGACGGCGCTGTTGATCTGGTCGCGGAGCGCCTCGAACGGCACCTTGACCTCGGACATGGAGGCGAGGGTCTGGAGCCGCATGAGGGCGTCCTCGGCGGAGTTGGCGTGGACGGTGGCGAGCGAGCCGTCGTGGCCGGTGGACATCGCCTGGAGCATGTCGAGCGTCTCGCCGCCGCGCACCTCGCCGACGACGATGCGATCGGGGCGCATGCGCAGCGAGTTGCGCACGAGGTCGCGGATGGAGACCTGGCCGCGGCCCTCGATGTTGGGCGGCCGCGCCTCCAGGCGGATGACGTGGGACTGCTGGAGCTGGAGTTCGGCGGAGTCCTCGATGGTGATGATCCGCTCGCCGTCCGGGATGAGCCCGGACAGGGCGTTGAGGAGCGTCGTCTTTCCGGTGCCGGTGGCGCCGGAGACGATGATGTTGAACTTCGCCTGCACGAGCCCGGACAGCAGGAACAGCATCTGCTCGTCCATCGAACCGAGCCCGATCATCTCGTGCAGGGTGTACGAGCGCGGGAAGCGGCGGATGGTGAGCGTGGCGCCGGTGAGCGAGAGCGGCGGGATGATGACGTTGACGCGTTCGCCGGAGGGCAGCCGGGCGTCGACCATCGGATTCGACTCGTCCACGCGGCGGTTGACGGTCGACACGATCCGCTCGATCGTCTGCATCAGCTGCTCGTGCGACGCGAACCGCAGCGGCAGCAACTCCACCCGCCCCGCCCGTTCGACGTAGATCTGGTCGGGGCCGTTCACCATGATCTCGGTGATCGACGCGTCTTCGAGCAGTGGTTCGAGGACGCCGAGGCCGAGCGCCTCGTCCACGACCCGGCGGATCAGCTGGGCCCGCTCGGCCGTGGAGAGCACCGGGCCCTCGCGGCTGATGATGTGCCCGAGGACGCGCTCCAGGCGGGCCCGGCGCTCGGCGGCGGCGAGCGCGGACATCTCGGTGAGGTCGATCTCCTCCAGGAGCTTGGCGCGGAACGACGCGACGAGGTGACCGTCCTCGCGTCCGGCGCTGCCCGCCCGGTTCTCCTCGGGGGTGTGGATACGGGCCCGCAGGCTCATCGGCGGTCCTCCTCGGGCACGGGCATGGTGGCCGTCTTGGTCAGGTCGGGGATGTCGAGGAAGGGGACGAGGGAGGGGACCTCGACCGTCACGCTCCAACTGCCGGGTCCGGACCGGTCGAAGGAGCTGTGGCCCGCGATCCAGTCGCTCATCGCCGCCCGCCCCGCCGCCTCCGGGTCCGGTACGGAGTCGGGGTCGTCGACGCTCGCCGCCCGCGCCGCCGCCCGCGCCCCCGTGCCCGCCTGCTGGGCCGCGTACGCCACGATGCCGAGCTGGACGCCGGCCAGCCCGATCAGCAGCAGGATCGGCAGGAAGCCCAGGTACTCGACGGCCACCTGGCCCCGGTCACGTCGCGGCTTCCGGAAGCTCTTCACCGGTCCTCTCCCTCCCACACCGCCGCCGCCTCGCCGTCCACCCGGAACGGGAAGCTGCCCGCGCCCGGGAACAGCACGGGCACCTTCAGTCCCACCGTCACGTGGACCATTCCGCCCGCCGGCGACCCGCAGTCGACGCTCGCGCCCGCCCGCCACGCCCCGTCCAGGTGCCGCAGCGCCGCCGCCCCGCAGTCGTCGCCGACCGCGCCCGCCCGCGCCGCCTCGTCCGCCGCGTTCCCCGCGAGCGTGTACGTGTAGCCGATCAGGACGCACTGCCACAGCAGTACGAGCGTGAGCAGGATCAGCGGCAGCATGCCGACGAACTCGACCGCCACCTGTCCCCTGTCGTCCCGTCTGATCGGCCTCATGGTCAGCGTCCGGTTCCGCGCCGTCGCAGCCCCAGTGCGCCGCGCTCCGGAGCCCGTACCAGCTCCCTGCCCTGCGGCTCCCCCGCCCGCACCAGCCCCAGCTCGCCCGCCAGCGCCCACAGCGCCTGCTTGATCGTCGAGCGCGCGTCGAGGTCGTGCAGCCGGCCGGCGTCCACGACCGCCGCCAGTTCCTTGAACTGGGCCGGGACGGCGGTGCCCGCGATCCGGGTGCCCGTGATCTTCTGGATGAGGGCGGGCTGGATCTCGGTGCCGCGGGTGTGGCGGTTGACGAGGACCGTGGTCTCCTCCGGCTTGCGGACCTGGAGGCGGTCCCACATCCGTACGGCCCGCTTGGCGGCCCGTACGGCGACCACGTCCGGCGTGGTGACCAGGAGCGCCGCGTCGGCCATCTCGACGGCCGCCGCGCCCGCCGCGTCCAGGTGGGTGCCGCAGTCGATGACGACGACCTCGTAGCGGCTGCGCAGGGCGCTGACGATCTGGCGTGCTGAGCGGTCGGTGACCTCTTCGCCGCGTTCGCCTTCGCCGGGGGCGAGGAGCAGGGAGAGGCCGGTCTCGTGGACGTACACGGCGTCCTGGAGCACCCGTGGCGAGATGTCGCTGATCGCCGCGAGGTCGGCGAGCGAGCGGCGGAACTGGACGTCGAGGTACGAGGCGATGTCGCCGCCCTGGAGGTCCATGTCGACGAGGGCCACGGCGCGGCCGGAGGCTCGGGCGGCGAGGGCGAGGTGGACGGCGGTGACGGTGGTGCCGACGCCGCCCTTGGCGCCGCTGACGGTGACGACGGTGCCGCCGGGGCCGGTGGGGGTGTCGGCGGCGGCGCCGAGGTGGCGGCGGACGCCGGCGGACCACTGGGCGGCGGCCTGGACGCGGCTGGCGAGTTCCTCGTAGCCGAGCGGGAGGGTGACGAGGCCGCGGGCGCCGGAGTCCATGGCGGCGGAGAAGAGGACGGGGCTGGCGTCGGCGGTGATGAGGACGACGCCGACGGCGGGGAAGCGGAGGGCGACCTCGCGGATGAGTTCGAGCGCGGGGACGGGGCCGATGCGCTCGTGGACGAGGACGACCTCCGGGAGTTCGTCGACGGACCCGGCGGCGAGCCGGGCGAGGGTGTCGACGAGCTGGGTGGAGTCGGTGACGGGGCCGGCGGGTTCGGCGTCGGGGAGCTGGCCGATGAGGGTGGTGACGGCGCGGGCCGCGTCCGGGTCGCCGACGGCCGGCAGGATCCTGGTGGTCATACCGGGTGCCTCACTTGTCCTTACTGGTCCTCACTGGCTGCTCTCACTTGTCCTTGCCGCGCGTTCCGGCCACTTGTCCCTGCCGCGTGTTCCGGCCACCTGTCCTTGCCCACGTGTTCCGGTCACTTGTCCTTGTCGAGCGTGTACGTGCGGTCGCGCGGGTCCGGCGGGGTGCTGCCGCCGGGGCCGGGGGCGACGAGGGCGAGGCGGACGTGCTGGGCGAAGGACTCGGCGTAGGCGACGCGCTGGGTGTCGGCGGTGGAGAGCGCGAAGGTGATCGGGACGGCCTCGGTAGCGCGGCCGCCGCGGTCGTCCTGGTTCTCGATCGGGGTCAGCTTGCCGATGGCGAGGACGTGGGCGCCGGCGACGATCAGCTTGGACTGGGCGGGGCGGCCGCCGCGTTCGCCGGCGAAGGTGGCGTAGATGTTGACGCTCGCCCCGGGCGTGATCTTGCCGGCGACGCCCGTGGCCGCGTCGATCATGATGGCGATCTCCTGCTGGCCGGGTTCGAGCGCGGGCCGCTTGACGATCATGTCGGTCTGGAGGAGGGAGCCGGCCTTCAGGGTGGTGACCGCGATCATGCCCTCGGTCTCGCGGAGGTCGGTGACGGCGGTGGCCGGAAGCCAGCGCTTCGGCATGGAGATCCGCTCGAAGCTCCCCGGGCCGAGCGGGGTGTACGGCGCGATGTCGTCCTTGACACGGTACGCGGCCACCTCGGGCCCGACCTTGGAGTTGACGTCGCTGATCACCGAGAGCACGCCGGCGAAGGCGCCGAGCGCGCACAGGACGGAGAGCAGCAGCAGGATGACGCCACGGCGCTGGCGCGAGTTCATGGCCGTAGTACCTCGATCGTGGACGGGTGGCGCGGCGGACGGGGGCTAACGGGTGGCGTTGACCTCGGCGGTGGTGGGCAGGGGCGCGGCGCAGAAGCCGCAGCGGTCGCCGATGAGCTCCATCCGGCACCAGTGGCATGTCTCGCGCCGCACGGAGGAGACGAGTTGGTGCAGGACGGGCAGGTCCGGCAGGTACGCGGTGAACTCGACGAGCCGTCCCGTGCCCCACCAGCGCGGCGAGGACTCCGGCAGCGCGGCCTCCTGGACGGCGCGGACCTGCCAGCCGGGGGCGAGGGCGGCGGTGGGCCAGTCGGTCTGGAGCTGGCCGCGGGCGAGGACGAGGTCGGTGGCGAAGTCGGGCCCGGCGAGCCCGTCGGGGCCCCCGCGCCCGTCCGGTCCGGCCGGCGCGGCCCCGGCGCCGATGCGTACGAGCCGGGGCGCGGGCCCCGCGAGGACGGCGAAGTGGGCGCCGGGCAGCCAGCCCTTGAGGTGGGAGCCGAGTCCGACGGGCACGTGGTCGAGCTTGGCGACCGAGCCGAGGACGGCGCCCGCGTACACGTAGTGCGTGAGCAGCCGGGCGGCGGAGGCGAGGACTCCGGGGCTGAAGTCGCAGGCGGAGAGCTGGCGGAGCTGGCGCACGAGGACGGCGGCGCCGAGCGGCGGCAGGTCGGTCCGCACGATCGCGATCCGGTCGGATTCGAGCAGCGACCGCACGGCGTGCAGACGTCCGGCGGTCGCGGGCGGCGCGGCGGTGGGGCAGACGACGATCAGATGGCCGTGCACGTCGAGCAGTTGGCGTACGTCGGCGAGGGCGGCGTCGAGCGGCCGGGTGTCGGGGCCGGGCAGGACGGCGGCGGGGGGCGTCTGCGGATCGGTCGGCGGCAGCACCAGGTCGGCGCTGGTGACCGCAATCGCTGTCGGCACGTCGGGCTCCCCCCGATCCCTCACTGACCACTCGTTGATCACTAGCTGCGTCCGCAGCGTTACCGCCTCTGCACTTTATCCAGGCCACTGGAGTGGTGAACACACAATCCTTCAAGCTCCGTCACTTTCTTGGTCGGTTCGGTCATCGGCGTACGGGCGGCTGAACTGCGCTTCCTGCCTGAGGTCTTGACAACCCAATTGGTCTGGACCAACTTGTTCCGCGCACCTCCCCGCCCTTCCCCGCACCTCCCTTCCCCCTCCCCTCCCCCCACTCCCCCTCCGGAGGAAGCACGTGGACCGCACCACCAGAGCCGCCCTGACGCTCGCCGTCAGCGCCGGGCTCGTCCTCGCCGGCGGCGCCGGCACCGCCCAGGCCGCGGACGTCAACAACGCCAGGAACGCCGGCTTCGAGAACGGCCTCGCCGACTGGTCCTGTTCGGCCGGCAGCGGCACCGTCGTCTCCTCGCCGGTGCACAGCGGCGCGGGCGCCCTGCGGGCCACCCCGGCCGGCATGGACAACGCCCGGTGCACCCAGACCGTCGCCGTGAAGCCGGGCTCCACGTACACGCTGAGCGCCTGGGTGCAGGGCGGTTACGCGTACCTCGGCGCGAGCGGCACCGGCACCACCGACGTCTCCACCTGGACGCCGGACAGCGCGGGCTGGAAGCAGCTGACGACCACCTTCACCACCGGCGCGAGCACCACGTCCGTGCAGATCTACACGCACGGCTGGTACGGCACCGCCGCCTACTCCGTCGACGACGTGAGCGTCTTCGGCCCCGACGGGGGCGGTGGCACCGACCCGGCTCCCACGGTCCCCGCCGCCCCGGCCGGCCTCGCCGCGGGCGCCGTGACCTCCTCCTCCGTCTCCCTCGGCTGGAGCGCGGTCTCGAACGCCACCGGCTACAAGGTCTACCGGGACGGCGCCCTCGCGGCCACGGTGAGCGGCACCTCGGCCACCGTCACCGGTCTGGCCGCGAGCACCTCGTACCAGTTCCAGGTCTCGGCGACCAACGCCGCCGGCGAGTCCGCCAAGTCGGCGGCCGTCACGGCGAGGACCTCCGACGTGACCAACCCGGGGCCCGGCCCGGCCGTGCCCAAGCACGCGCTGACCGGCTACTGGCAGAACTTCGACAACGGCGCCACCGTGCAGAAGCTGCGGGACGTGCAGTCGCAGTACGACATCATCGCCGTCTCCTTCGCGGACGCCACCAGCACGCCCGGCCAGCTCGCCTTCAACCTCGACCCGGCCGTCGGCTACGCCTCCACCGCCGACTTCAAGGCCGACATCGCGGCCAAGAAGGCGGCCGGCAAGTCGGTGATCCTCTCGGTCGGCGGCGAGAAGGGCAACGTCGCCGTCAACAGCGACGCCTCCGCGACCGCCTTCGCCGACAGCGCGTACGCGCTGATGCAGGAGTACGGCTTCAACGGCGTCGACATCGACCTGGAGAACGGCCTCAACTCCACGTACCTGACGAAGGCGCTGCGCCTGCTGTCCGCCAAGGCCGGCTCGTCGCTGGTCCTGACGATGGCGCCGCAGACCATCGACATGCAGTCCACCGGGACCGAGTACTTCAAGACGGCGCTCGCCGTGAAGGACATCCTCACGGTGGTCAACATGCAGTACTACAACAGCGGTTCGATGCTCGGCTGCGACGGCAAGGTCTACAGCCAGGGCTCGGTGGACTTCCTCACCGCGCTCGCCTGCATCCAGCTCCAGGGCGGCCTCGACGCCTCCCAGGTCGGCCTCGGCGTGCCCGCCTCGACGCGCGGCGCGGGCAGCGGCTACGTCGACCCGCAGATCGTGAAGAACGCCCTCGACTGCCTGGCGAGGGGCACGGGCTGCGGCACGTTCAAGCCGTCGCAGACGTACCCGAACATCCGGGGCGCGATGACCTGGTCGACCAACTGGGACGCGACGGCCGGCAACGCCTGGTCGAACGCGGTGGGCCCGGCCGTGCACGGTCTCCCGTAGCCGGTGGACCCGACGCGCCCCTTCGGGGGAATCCGTACGCAGCGCCGCCGCTCCCCCGGCGGCGCTGCGCCGTTTCCGGGGCCGGGGACGCGACAATGTGGCCGAACTTCCTGTCTTGACCGGTTCATGCCACGCCTCGACCATGTCAGCACCGCACGAACCGTCACGCAGGTCCGTCTGCTCGTCGCACTCCCCCACACTCCCCACCCAGGAGACAGCATGCGACTTCGTACCCGCGGGAAGCCGGCCGTCCTCGCGGCCCTCATGGCACTCGCGCTCGCGGTACCCGTCACGACCGCCGCCACCAGCCACGCCCGCCCCGCCGTCGGCGCCAACGGCGGCGAGGAGGTGATCCGGCAGTACGAGATCGCCGGACCCGCCACCGTCACCGAGCGCTCCGACCTGACCGCCACCGGCGTCTCCATCGACCAGGTCGACGCCCGCTCGGTCGTCGTCAGCGCCAACGCCCAGCAGCTCGCCCACCTCAGGAGCCTCGGCTACAAGGCGACCGCCCTGCCCGCGCCGCCCGACCGCGGCGAGAGCGCCAAGTCGGCGCTCGGCCCGCTCGACTTCCCCTCCGCGGACGCGAAGTACCACAACTACGCGGAGATGAACGCCGAGATCGACCAGCGGCTCGCCGCGTACCCGTCCATCATGAACAAGCGGGTCATCGGCAAGTCGTACCAGGGCCGCGACATCATCGCCATCAAGATCAGCGACAACGTCGGCACCGACGAGAACGAGCCCGAGGTCCTCTTCACCCACCACCAGCACGCCCGCGAGCACCTCACCGTCGAGATGGCGCTCTACCTGCTGCGCGAACTCGGCGCCGGCTACGGCACCGACCCGCGCATCACCAGCCTCGTCAACAGCCGCGAGATCTGGATCGTGCCGGACCTCAACCCGGACGGCGGCGAGTACGACATCGCCTCCGGCTCCTACCGCAGCTGGCGCAAGAACCGCCAGCCCAACTCCGGATCCTCGTACGTCGGCACGGACCTCAACCGCAACTGGGACTTCAAGTGGGGCTGCTGCGGCGGCTCCTCCGGCTCCAGGAGCTCGGAGACCTACCGCGGCTCCGCGCCCGAGTCCGCGCCCGAGGTGAAGGTCGTCGCCGACTTCGTCCGCTCGCGTGTCGTCGGCGGCAAGCAGCAGATCACGGCCGCCATCGACTTCCACACCTACAGCGAACTCGTCCTCTGGCCCTTCGGCTGGACCACCGCCGACACCGCCACCGGCATGACCCAGGACGACCGCGACGCCTTCGCCGCGATCGGAAACAAGATGGCCGCCAGCAACGGCTACACGCCCGAGCAGTCCAGCGACCTCTACATCACCGACGGCTCGATCGACGACTACCTCTGGGGCACCCAGAAGATCTTCGCCTACACCTTCGAGATGTACCCGACCTCGTCCTGGGACGGCGGCTTCTACCCGCCCGACGAGGTGATCGAGCGGGAGACGAGCCGCAACAAGGACGCGGTGCTGCAACTCCTTGAGAACGCGGACTGCATGTACCGGTCCATCGGCAAGGCCGCGCAGTACTGCTAGACGCGCTCGGAGTTCTCAGCGCTCTCGGCACTCTCGGCGTTCTCGTCGAAGTACGCGTCCAGGACCGCGTCGAGGAGTGACTCCCACTCCTTGACGCGGTCCTTGGACGTCGCGTCGACGTCGGCCGTGTACCAGCGCCGGTTGGGCGTGTGCACGACCACCGTGAACCGCTTGCCGAAGCGGCCGGTCGCCGTCTCGACCGCGCCGATCTCGTCCCAGCGGAACTCGCAGCTCTCCTCGTCGAGGCTGAGCCGCACGCCGGTGGCGTCGGCGACGATCCGGGCGCGCCGGTCGGCGGCCTCGAAGACCGGCCCGTCCGGGGCGGCGGCCTCCTCGACGGGGTCCGGCACGGCATCAGCCGGGACCGCGTCCCGGGGCTCGGCGTCCGCCGGTTCCTCCGGCATCGCGGGCTGGAGGCCCGTGACGCCGGTGATGCCCGGCACGAACGCCGGGTCCGTCGCGGCGCCTTGCACCGCCTGCATGCTGGGTCCTGTGCGCTGCTGCTCCACGGCGAAAGTATGACCGACGTTCCTGTGAGCGTGTCAGCCGAGTACGGCCATCGCGTCGATCTCGATGAGCAGCCCCTTCGGCAGGCCGACGTACACGGTCGTGCGCGCCGCGGCGGGCGCCTTGAGACCCTGCTCCTCGAAGTAGGCGTTGTAGATCTCGTTCATCTCGGCGAAGTGGTCCACGTCGGTCAGGTAGACGCGCATCATCATGACGTCGTCCCAGCCGGCGCCGCCCTCCTCCAGGATCGCCTTGATGTTGGCGAAGGTCTGGAGCGTCTGCTCGCGCAGGGTCGGGCCGGCCGGGGTCGGGGCCCGGCCCTCGACGGCGGGCAGGAAGCCGACCTGGCCGGCGACCTGGAGGATGTTGCCCTTCCGCACGCCGTGGGAGAACTTCGCGGGCGGGGTGGTGTGGGTGGCGGGCGTGAGGGCGGTCTTCTCGGTCATGCGCTGTCCTTGGGGTGAGGGGTACCGGTACCGGAGTAGTCGTCGCTGATGTCCTCGGCCGTGCGCCGCACCAGCGGCAGCAGGGCGAGGAGTTCCTCGGCCGTGACGACCACGTTGGGCGCCGACACCGACATCGCGGCGACGACCCGGCCGTCGGCACCGCGGACCGGCGCGGCGACGCAGTTGATGGACTCCTCGTGGCCGCCGAGGTCGGTGGCCCAGCCCTGATCGCGTACGGTCGCCAGCTCCTTGAGGAAGGCGGCGGCGTTCGGCGTCGAACGGGACGTGTACAGGGGGTAGTCGAGCCTGGCGGCGAGCGCGCGGCGCTCGGCCTCGGGCAGGTCGGCGAGGAGCAGCTTGGCGACGGCGGCGACGGTGATCGCGACGGGCTTGCCGATCCGGGAGTACATGCGGACCGGGTAGCGGCTCTCGACCTTGTCGATGTAGAGCACCTCGCCCTCCTCGCGGACGGCGAGGTGGACGGTGTGGCCGGTCCGCTCGTTGAGCGCGGCGAGATGGGGGTGGGCGATCTCGCGGACGTCGAGGTTCTCGACGGCCTCCTGCGCGAGCGCGAAGAGGCGGGCGCCGAGCCGGTAGCGCTGGTCCTGCCGGCGGTGGACCAGGCCGTGTTCGTGGAGGGTACGGAGCAGGCGCAGCGCGGTGGACTTGTGCACGCCGAGCCGTTCGGCGACCTGCCCGAGGTCGGCGGGCCCCTGCGCGAGCAGCGGCAGGATGCTGAGCGCGCGGTCGACGGTCTGGCTCATCGCGTACGTTCCTCCTGGTCGTCCCCCGTCCAGCCGGGGCCGAGGTGCAGTGTCCCCCAGGCCGCGTCGTCTAGCGCGGCGAGCCGGTCGGCGTGGGCGCGGCGGGGCCGGCGGGGTCCGGCGAGGTCGCCGGGGGCGGTGAGGGCGGCCGCGGCCATGAGGTGACCGTGGCGGAGGCGGGCGGTGGCGTCGAGCCCGCGCAGGGTCGCGGAGAGGAACCCGGCGGCGAAGGCGTCGCCGGCTCCGGTGGCGGAGACGACGTCGACGCGGGGAGCGGGGACGTGGATGACCGCGCCGGGGGCGGCGACGTGGGCGACCGCGCCCGGGGCGGGCGCGTGGGCGGGGCCGCTGCGCGGGGGCTCCGCCCCCGGTTCCGGAAGGGGCGGGGTGGGGAAGGAAGCCGCGCAGCGCTCGAACACCGTGGCGCCCTCCGCGCCCCGCTTCACCACCAGCACCGCCGGCTCCGGCAGTGCCGCCCGGATCTCGGCCGGGTCACCGGTCCCCCACACCTCCCGCGCCTCGTCCGCGCCGACGAACACGACGTCCGCGCCGCGCGCGAGGTCGAGCAGGACCTCGGAAGCCCGGCCGGCAGCCCACAGCGCGGGCCGGAAGTTGACGTCGAAGGAGACGAGCGGCCGGCCGGGCCGGGGAGCGGTCAGCCGGCGCATCAGGGAGAGGCAGCCTTCGGAGAGCGCGGCGGTGATGCCGGAGAGGTGGAGGACGCGGCCCGCGGCGACCGACTCGTACGGGACGTTCGACGGCGACATCGCCGACGCGGCCGAGCCCGCCCGGTAGTAGGCGACCTCGTGCCCGGCGGCGGACCGGTCCGTGGCCGTGCGGAAGTAGACGCCGGTCGGCCGGGCGGGGTCGCGGACGACGGCGGAGACGTCGACGCCGTACGAACGGATCGCCTCGACCAGATGGTCGCCGAAGCCGTCCCGGCCGACCCGTCCCACCCACCGCACCCGGTGCCCGGCGGCGGCGAGCGCGCAGGCGACGTTGGACTCGGCGCCGCCGACGGCGCGGTCGAAGGCGGGTACGTCGGCGAGGCGGCCGGGCCGGGTGGGCAGGAAGGTGACCATGGACTCGCCGAGGCAGACGACGTCGGGCGCATCGCCGTGCGACGGGGTTCCGGTCACCGGAGAACTCCTGTCGTTGACCCGGCCTCGGCCCGGATGCTAGACAGCCACAAGCGACATACGCAACGAGCGTTGCACACAGTGCAACGCTCAGGCGCGAAGAGGAGCCCCCATGCCCGACCTGGCGAACGAGGTCGTCGACCACCGTTTCAAGGCCCTGCCGCCCGACGCCGAGGGCCTGACCGTCGGCGAGCTGGCCGCCCAGCGCCGCAACCTCTTCACCGGTGGCTTCACCACCCCGGTCCTCGCCCTCTCCGCCGAGTCCGTCGAGCACAACCTCCGCCTCCTGGAGACGTACGCCGAGCGCCACGGCCTCGCCTTCGCACCGCACGGCAAGACCTCCATGGCCCCGCAGCTCTTCGACCGCCAGATCGAGCACGGCGCCTGGGGCATCACCGCCGCCGTCCCGCACCAGGTCCGCGTCTACCGCGCGCACGGCGTCGCCCGGATCTTCCTCGCCAACGAGGTCGTCGACCCGGTCGCGCTGCGCTGGCTCGCCGCCGAGCTCGACGCCGACCCCGGCTTCCACCTCGTCTGTTACGTCGACTCCGTCCGCGGCGTCGAGCTGATGGACGAGGCCCTGCGCGCGGCCGGCGCGCGGCGCGCCGTCGACGTCGTGGTCGAGCTGGGCGCCGCCGAGGCCGGGCGCACGGGCGTGCGGACGGACGCCGAGTGCGAGGCCGTGGCCGACGCGGTCGCGGCGAC
Organism: Streptomyces sp. NPDC003943; assembly: GCF_053605265.1. NCBI lineage: Bacteria > Bacillati > Actinomycetota > Actinomycetes > Kitasatosporales > Streptomycetaceae > Streptomyces > Streptomyces sp. NPDC003943. The sequence continues at coordinate 35,282 of NZ_JBSGIW010000049.1, forward strand.
GGACCGGCTCCGTCTGGTGGGCGTGGCGGGGTACGAGGCGACGATGCCGAAGGCCGACGCCACGCTCGTACGGGAGTGGCTGAACCGGCTGGTCGGGCTCGCGGTCGCGTTCGACAAGGCGGGCCGGTTCGCGCCCGACCTGCCGGAGATCGTGGTGAGCGCGGGCGGCAGCGAGTGGTTCGACACGGTCGCCGACGTCTTCGCCGAGATTCCCGAGCTCTCCCGTCCGGTCCTGAAGCTGCTGCGCTCGGGGGCGTACGTCTCCCACGACGACGGCCAGTACCGGGAGCGGACGCCGTTCAACCGGGTGCCCGAGGAGGGCGCGCTCCAGCCGGCGTTCCGGCTCTGGTCCCAGGTCCTGTCCCGGCCCAACGCCGAGCAGGCGTTCACCAACGCGGGCAAGCGCGACGCCGCCCACGACCTGCACCTGCCCGAGGCGCAGGTGGTGCGCGACGGGCGCACCGGTGAGATCCGGCCGGCCGAGGGTGTCACGGTCACCGCGCTCTCCGACCAGCACGCGTGGCTGCACACGGAGCCGGGCGCGGACGTGGAGGTCGGCGACTGGGTGGGGATGGGACTGTCCCACCCGTGCACGTCCTTCGACAAGTGGCAGCTGATCCCGCTGGTGGAGGCGGACGGCACGGTCGTCGACTACATCCGTACGTTCTTCTAGGCCCGGGGGTCCCGGTGGATCTCGTCTTCCAGGACGCCGAGGTCGTCGACGGCAGCGGTGCGGACTCCTACCGCGCCGACGTCGCGATCGCCGGCGGGCGGATCGCCGCGATCGTCAAGGAGGGCGCGGCCGCCGGCTGCCAGCGCCCCACCGGCCGGCGCGTCATCGACGCCGAGGGGCTCGCCCTGTCCCCCGGTTTCGTCGACATGCACTCCCACAGCGACCTCGCACTGCTCCGCGACCCGGACCACAGCGCGAAGGCCGCGCAGGGCGTGACGCTGGAGGTCCTCGGTCAGGACGGCCTGTCGTACGCGCCGGTGGACGACCGCACGCTCGACGAGGTCCGCCGGACGATCGCCGGCTGGAACGGCGGCGGTCCGGACGACACGGGCATCGACTTCGACTGGCGGACGGTCGGCGGGTACCTGGACAGGCTGGACCGGGCGCACGGAGGCCGGGGCATCGCCGTGAACGCCGCGTACCTCGTCCCGCAGGGCACGGTGCGGATGTACGCGGTGGGCTGGGAGGACCGGCCCGCGACCGGCGCCGAGCTGGATCGCATGCGGCAGCTCGTCGCCCAGGGCCTGGAGCAGGGCGCGGTCGGCATGTCCTCCGGCCTCACCTACACGCCCGGCATGTACGCGCCGGACGCCGAGCTCACCGAGCTGTGCCGGGTCGTGGCGCGGTACGGCGGCTACTACTGCCCGCACCACCGCTCGTACGGGGCGGGCGCGCTGAAGGCGTACGAGGAGATGGTGCGGCTCACGGCGGACGCGGGCTGCGCCCTGCACCTCGCCCACGCCACGATGAACTTCGGCGTGAACGAGGGGCGGGCGCCCGAGCTGCTCGCCCTGCTCGACGAGGCACTGGCGGGCGGCGCGGACATCAGCCTCGACTCGTACCCGTACACCCCCGGCTGTACGACGCTGGCGGCCGTGCTGCCGAGCTGGGCGCACGAGGGCGGGCCGGAGGCGCTGCTCGCGCGGCTGCGGGACGAGGCGACGGCGGAGCGGATCCGGCACGGTCTGGAGGTGGCCGGGTCGGACGGCTGCCACGGCGTGCCGGTGGAGTGGGACACGATCGAGGTCTCGGGCGTCACCGACCCTTCCCTGGCCGGTTTCGTCGGCCGTCGGGTGGACGGCTGGGCGACGGCCCGCCGCCTGCTGCTCGCCGACCGCCTCGGCACGACGGTCCTCCAGCACGTCGGCCACGAGGCGAACGTCCGCGCGATCATGCGCCACCGGGTCCACACGGCCGGCTCCGACGGCATCCTCCACGGCGCCAGGCCGCACCCCCGCGCGTACGGCACCTTTCCCGAGTACCTCGGCCGTTACGTCCGCGAGGAGCGCGTCCTGTCGCTCGAAGAGTGCGTCGCCCACCTCACGTCGCGCCCCGCCGCCCGCCTCCGCCTCCCCGACCGCGGCCTGGTGAAGGAGGGCTACGTCGCCGACCTCGTCCTCTTCGACCCCGCGACGGTCGCGTCGGGAGCGACGTACGAGAGGCCGACGGGGCTGCCGGTCGGGATCCCGCACGTCCTGGTCGACGGCCGGTTCGTGATCGAGGACGGGCGGAGGACGGACGCACTGGCGGGCCGGGCGATCAGGCGGACACCCGCTCCGGCGGGACGGATGCCCGCGCCCGGGTGAGCACGAGCCCCGCCACCAGCGCCACGCCCGCCAGCGCGAACCCGTACGCCGGTGTGTGTCCCGACGGAGCCGTCTCGTAGGTCAGCGCCGCGCAGAGCACCGCCAGGAACCGGCCGAGCCGGGTGTCCCACGCCACCGCCGCCACCGCGCACGTCCCCCACAGCACGTACCAGGGCTGGACCATCGGCGAGAGCGCGACCAGCACGAGCAGCGAGACGCCGAGTCCGAGGACCACGTCGAGGCGGCCCTTCCAGGCCCGCCAGGCCAGTACGCCGATGATCGCGACGGCCACGAGCAGGCCCAGCTTCTGCACCGCGCCCTTCACCGGCTCCGGGTCGCCGCCGAGGAGCAGTCCGAGGCCCAGGCCCAGGTCGCTGGTGGCGGAGAGCGCCGTGTGGATGGTGGCGGCGACGCTCTGGGTGCGGAGCCAGCCGAAGCCGGTGCCGGCCAGCACCGTGGCGCAGGCGGCGACCGCGCCCGCCACGGCCCCGGGCAGCACGAGCCCCGCCGGCACGCCCCGGCGCCGCGCGACGAGCACGCCGACGAACAGCAGCGCGACCGCCGCCGGTGACTTGACCATCATCGCGAGGCCGAGGACCGCGCTGCCGGTCACCCACCGCCCGCGCACGGCGAGCAGCATCCCGCACAGCACGAGGGCGATCATCAGGCCGTCGTTGTGCAGACCGCCCACGACGTGGATGAGGAGAAGCGGGTTCAGCGCGGCGAGCCACAGCGCACCGGGGCCGCCGCCCAGGCCCCGTACCGCCCACACGATCAGGGCGAGGGCGGCCAGGGCGAGGAGCCGGAAGCCGATGACGGCGGGCAGGATCTGGCCGCCGGTGAGCTTGACAACGGCCTGGGCGAGGACGAGGAAGACGGGGCCGTACGGCGCCGGGGTGTCGGTCCAGTGGCCGCCGACGCTGGCGGCGGCGTCGTGGCCGAGTTCGCCGGGGGCGAGGACGGAGGGCCCGGAGCCGTAGACGTCGTGGCCTTCGACGACCATGGCGCCCTGGGCGATGTAGCTGTAGACGTCGGCGCTGTAGAGCGGCGGGGCGAGCACCAGCGGCCCGGCCCACCAGCCGAGGGTGAGCAGCGGGCGGCCGTCGGCTCCGGCGAGCAGTTGCCGCCCGTACTGCCACCACGCGAGGAGCAGCAGCGTCAGTCCGAGGTACGCGAGGACCGCACCGGCCGTCTCGACGCCCGACCCGCGCGGCTGCCACAGGCCCCATCCGCCCCGGACCGGGAGCGTCCCGGCGGCCCAGCCGCCGACGGTGACGGCGAGCGAACCGGCCGCGCCGAGCCACCGGCAGCCGGCGGTGCTGAGAACCCACATGGGGGGCAAACCTACCTGCCTGCCTGCCGGTGCGCGCCGGCGGCCGGACGCCTACCCGGCCGCCGTCGCCCGGTCCAGGGTCTCCGTGGCCGTGCCCGTGCGCTGCATGCGGTGCCAGCGGAGCCGGTTGCCGAGCAGGGCCGTCACCACGGACTGGACGACGACCAGGTACATGAGCTGGCGGTAGACGAAGATCTGCAGCGGCAGCGTCCAGATCGGCTCGAACCGCTCCCGGTCCAGGCGCAGGGCGTAGACGGCGGTGGCGACCTGTACGGCCGTGAAGGCGAGCCAGACGCCGACCGCCTGCCCGGCGTCCTGGAAGAACAGGCCGTACAGGGCGAAGACGTCGACGAGCGGCGCGAGCAGCGGCAGCACGGTCTGGAAGAGCAGCAGGTAGAGCAGGCCGCGGCGGCCCAGCTTGCCGGACTGGCCGCGCTCCACCACGGCCCGGCGGTGCTTCCACATGGCCTGGAGGGTGCCGTAGCACCAGCGGTAGCGCTGCTTCCACAGCTGGCGGACGGTGGACGGCGCCTCGGTCCACGCGATGGCGGACTCCTCGTACACCACGCGCCAGCCGTCCCGGCACAGGGCCATCGTGAGGTCGGTGTCCTCGGCGAGGGTGTCCTCGCTGACCCCGCCGACCCCGGCCAGGGCTTCCCTGCGGAAGGCGCCGATGGCGCCGGGCACGGTGGGCATGCACTCCAGGACGTCGTACATGCGCCGGTCGAGGTTGAAGCCGATGACGTACTCGAGGTGCTGCCAGCGGCCGAGGACGCCCTGCCGGTTGCCGACCTTGGTGTTGCCGCTGACCGCGCCGACGCGCGGGTCGGCGAGGGGCTGGATCAGCCGCTGCACGGCGTCCGGCTCGAAGACGGTGTCGCCGTCGATCATCACGATGATGTCGAAGTGCGCCCAGGCGAGTCCGGTGTTCAGGGCGGCGGCCTTGCCCGCGTTGGGCTGGCGCACCACCATGACGCGCGGGTCGTCGATGGACTCGGCGATCTCGAAGGTGCGGTCGGTGGAGCCGTCGTCGACGACCACGACCTGGACGTACTCGTGGGTGGAGGCGAGCAGGGACCGGATCGTCGCCTCGATTCCGGCCTCCTCGTTGTACGCGGGCACGATCACCGACACCGGCTCGGTGACGGGCGGCATGCGCGGGGCGCCCCGGCGGCGCTTGGTGCGGGTGCGGCGCACGTGGACGCGGGCCACGCCGAGGAGGAGGGCGAGCCGTACGGCGGTGATGAGGCCGGCCGCCCCGAGCAGCCAGGTCATCGCGTCGGAGAACCAGCGCGAGACGCGCTGGGCGGCGACGAAGCCGGCGCCCTTCCACTCGGTGAAGGTGGAGACGGGGTACGTGCCGGCGCCGAGGCCGAGCCCCGCGCCCACGGTCGTGTACGTCGTGCTGCCGACGCGGCCGGCGGGGCCGAGCAGCTTCTCGGTCTCGGTGACGGCCTGCGGCGAACCGGTGTACTGCCGGACCGAGTCACCGTCGGCGGCCACCAGGACGTAGCCGTCGGCGGCCGCCCGGCGGCCCGCCTCCCACTGGTCGTCGCAGAGCGTGTCGAGGTTGCCGGTGTGGGGCAGGCGCAGCAGCCGGGTGCCGAGGCCGGCGGCTCCGGCGAGCGCGTTCTGGGTGAAGGAGAGCTCCAGGTCGGCCCGGGCCGCGGAGACCTGGCCGAGTTCCGCGTCCGTGTAGGTGTGCGAGCCGATCTCGTGCCCCTCGGCGACGATCCGCCGCACGAGCTCCGGGTGCGCGGCGGCCTCCGAGCCGGTGAGGAAGAAGGTGGCCTTGGCGTGGTGGGCGGCCAGCACGTCGAGGAGGCGCGGGGTCCAGTCGGGGCTCGGGCCGCCGTCGTAGGTGAGCGCGACGGTTCCGTCGGGGGGCGCGGCGCTGCGCACGACGCCGTCGCCGTCGACCCGCAGGACCGGCTCACCGGTGCGGATGTCGGTGGGCGCGGGCACGCAGTCGGCCTCGGGGGCGCCGCCGGTGGCGGCGATCTCGTGGCGGCCGTATCCGGCGAAGACGAGCGCGGTCGCGGCAACAACAAGAGTGAGGCAGAGCACCAGCCAGTGCGACCGCGGGTCGCGGCGGCGGGCGTGGCTGCCCGCGCGCGCCACGGGCTGGGGACGGCGCCGGCCGGCGGCCTCGTCGTCGGGGGCGCGGCGAGGTGCGGGGTCCTCGTACGGGCGGGGGGCGGCGGGGTGTCCGTCGTTCGGGTACGGCGTGGACAGCGGGGGCTGCTCGTACGACTGCTCGTACGGCTGCTCGTATGGCTGCTCGTATGGCTGGTACGGCTGCTCGTACGGCTCGTGCGCCTGCTCGTACGGCTGGTACGCGGGCTGCGGCTCGTACGGCCCGTGCCCCTCGTACGACTGGCCCGGAAGGCCCTGCGGGGCCGGGGCCTGGCCCGTCGGGTGCGGGTAGGGGTTCCGGTAGGGGTCCTCGGCGGGGTACGGGTTCTGGTCCGAGTACGGGTTCCGATCCCCGTACGGAGCGCCCGTCACTTCGGCCGCTTCGTCGCGCCGGGAGCGCTGCCCGCCTTGCCCGGACCGTCGTACGTGGCGGTCGGGGCGGGTGCGGGCGCCTTGGTGGTGCGTACCGAGGTCGGCGCGGGGGCGGCGGTCTTCGCCGGGGCGGCGGTCTGCGTGGCGCTCGGCGTTGCGGTGGCGCTCGGCGATCCGTCGGGTGCGCCCTTCGCCGTGCCGTCCCCGCCGGAGTCACCGGATTCGCCGGAGTCGCCGCCGCCCGGTTGCGACTCGATCAGTTTCGGGAGGGCGGGCCGGTCGTCGTCCTGCCAGTGCAGGGGTCCGCCGGTCGGCCCAGCGCCGAAGATCCCGGCGACGACGACTCCGAGGAAGCCCAGGCAGCCGGCTCCGACGACCGCCACCGCCCAGCGCACGGCACGCCGCCGTCGGCCCGAGGTGTCGAGGAAGACGCTGTTGTCCTGGTGGCTCATGGGCAGGGATTGTAGGGAGCACGACATCGGTGTGCGAGCCGCGTCGCATTAAGGACAAACGAGCACCCACCTCCCGGCCCGGCTCGATGTCCGACGTGTCCCAAAACACGGAGCGCCCCGCCGCGCCCCGCCGTAAGCTCTCGTCATGCAGGTGATCCAGTCCACGAAGCTCGCCAACGTCTGTTACGAAATCCGGGGCCCGGTGCTCGAAGAGGCGATGCGGCTTGAGGCCGCGGGTCATCGCATCCTCAAGCTCAACACCGGAAACCCGGCCGCCTTCGGCTTCGAGTGTCCGCCGGCCATCCTCGAGGACATGCTGCGCAACCTCGGCGAGGCGCACGGTTACGGGGACGCGAAGGGCCTGCTGTCCGCGCGGCGCGCGATCATGAGCCACTACGAGACCAAGGGCATCCCGCTCTCGGTCGAGGACATCTACCTCGGCAACGGCGTCTCCGAGCTGATCCAGATGTCGATGCAGGCGCTGCTCGACGACGGCGACGAGGTGCTCGTCCCGGCCCCGGACTATCCGCTGTGGACGGCCTCGGTGTCGCTCGCGGGCGGTACGGCCGTGCACTACCGCTGCGACGAGCAGGCGGACTGGATGCCGGACCTGGCCGACATCGAGCGCAAGATCACCGACCGCACCAAGGCGATCGTGATCATCAACCCGAACAACCCGACCGGCGCCGTCTACGACGACGAGATGCTGCGGAGCCTGACCGAGATCGCCCGCCGGCACAATCTGGTGGTCTGCTCGGACGAGATCTACGACAAGATCCTCTACGACGGCACCACCCACACCCCGACCGCCGCCATCGCCCCGGACCTCCTCGTCCTCACCTTCAACGGGATGAGCAAGAACTACCGGGTGGCCGGCTTCCGCTCCGGCTGGCTCGCGGTCTGCGGCCCGAAGGCGCACGCCTCCTCGTACATCGAGGGCCTGACGATCCTGGCCAACATGCGCCTGTGCGCCAACATGCCGGCCCAGCACGCGGTGGCCGCGGCCCTGCAGGGGCGCCAGTCGATCGAGGACCTGGTGCTGCCGGGCGGGCGGCTCCTGGAGCAGCGGGACGTGGCGTACGAGCTGCTGACGCAGATCCCGGGCGTGACGTGCGTGAAGCCGAAGGGCGCGCTGTACCTGTTCCCGCGGCTCGACCCGGCCGTCTACAAGATCAAGGACGACCGGCAGATGGTCCTGGACCTGCTGCGGGCCGAGAAGATCATGGTGGTGCACGGGACGGGCTTCAACTGGCACGAGCCGGACCACTTCCGCATCGTGACCCTGCCGAACGCCACGGACCTCGCGGAGGCCGTGACGAGGATCGGCCGCTTCCTGGACGGCTACAGCCAGCACTGACGCGCCCCGTTTCCGGTTTCCGGCCCCGCTTCCCGCCTCCGGCCCCGTTTCTTGACCCACCCTTTCCGGACTCGGCTCAACTTTAGATTGAATCCAAGCTAGGATGCCTCCAGAGCTACTGCAGGAGGCCATCCCATGTACGAACCGATCCGCACGAAGTCGGTCCACCGGATGGCCGACGACGACCAGAACCGCAGCTCCTACCCGCACCGCTCACGCGGCGAGGAGCTGGACATCCAGCTCGCCGGCCACCTCGCCGCCCTGCTCGCCGTCACCGACGAGCTCGGCGACACCGAGGCCGGCGAACTCATCGCCCGGCAGGTCGCCAGGCTGCGCGGCGCGCCCCCGGCGCGGCACGCGGGGCTGAGCGGCGCGCCCGCCGAGGCGCTGCACCGCAAGGCGCACGCGCTTGCGGGCCGGGCGCTGGTCGTCGCCGCCTCCCGGGCGGACACGGCCGCCGCGATCCTCGCCGCCGAGCGCATGGACGCGCACACGGCGGCACTGTCCGGCGACCCGCTGGTCGCCGCCCCCTGATCGGCCCCGGTCCGCGCGTACACGAAGCCGCGCGGACCGGGCGCCACCCACGCCGCCACCGCACCGCCGGTCGCCGCGCCACCGCCGGTCACTGCGCCATCGTCCGGACGTCTCGCGTCCGGTTCGTTTCCGGGATCGCGGCTTCACCCCCCGTACACCCAACTCCCCCTGGAATGTGGGTTTCCGCGAGCACGCTGCCCGCGTGAGACGCATTCTGGGAATCGTCCTCGCCGTCCTGCTCCTCGGCGGCGTGGCCGCCGCCCTCGTGGTGGGCGGCGACAAGGACGACAGCGGCACGGCAACGAAGACCGTGCGAGGAGTCATCGGGTCGGAGAAGGCGGAGTTCTTCACCGATCCCGAGGTCGTGAAGGCCCTGGCAGCCAAGGGCCTCACCGTGCGGACCGAGACCTCCGGGTCCTGGGACATGGAGCAACTGCCCCTCAAGGGCTACGACTTCGCCTTCCCGTCCGCCAAGGCGCCCGCCGACGAGATCAAGGCCAAGGAGAAGGTGACGACCGCCCCGCTGCGGCCGTTCTACTCGCCGCTCGTGGTCGTCGCGCACAGCGCCGCCGCCAAGGTCCTCGCGGACAACGGGCTCGCCGCGCTCGGCCCCGGCGGGCACACCGGCACCCTGAGGATGGACGCCTATCTGTCCGCCGCCCGCGCCGACCGCACCTGGCAGCAGCTCAAGGGCTCCGCCGGGCACGCCGAGCTGACGGGCACGCTCTTCATCACCTCCACCGACCCCGTCGCCTCCAACTCCGGCGCGCTCTACCTCGCCGCCGCGAGCTATGTCGCCGACGGCGGCCGGGTCGCCGGGGACAAGGCCGCCGTCGACCGCACGGCGCCGCTGCTGCGCAAGCTGATCCAGGTGCAGGGCGCCCAGCAGTCCAGCTCGGACGCGCCCTTCCGGGACTTCGTCAGCGGCGTCGGGAATCCGCTGGTCCTGGTGTACGAGTCGCAGGTCGCGTCGCAGCTCCTGGCGAAGCAGCCGACGGGAGACCTGGTGGTCCTCTACCCGGACACCACCGTCAACAGCGACCACACCCTCGTCCCGCTCACCGAGGCCGGCCGCACCCTCGGCGAACTCCTCTCCACCGACCCGGAGTTGCGCAAGCTCGCGGTCCGGCACGGCTTCCGCCCGCAGGGCGCGGCGGCCGAGTTCACCGCCGCCACCGCCGGCCACACCGGCTACCTCAACCAGACGCTCACCGGAGTCCGCCAGGCGCCCGTGCCCACCTTCCAGGTGCTGCACCGGATGGCGCTGCGGGCCCGCGACCAGGGGGACACCGCATGACGACGCCTTCGCTCCAGCCGCCCACCGAGACACCTCTCGTCCTCACCCCGCCGGAACCGGTCGCGCCGGTCCGCGCCGAGCAGGCCGCCACGCTCGTCCCGATCGACGACTCGGCACGTACGGAGATGGAGCGGCGGGCCGCCGAGTACGTGGGCTCGCTCGCCGGACTCGACGCCCGCTCCCCGGAGTTCACCGGCCGCATCGGCGAGATCGCGGCGCTCGGCTCCGGCGAGATGCGCACCGCCGCGCAGCAGTCCAACCGGATGCTGGACCGCACCGTCCGCTCCCTCGGCTCGGCCGGCGGCGACGCGACGACCCGGGTCGGCGGCTCGCTCGTCGAACTGCGTCGCACCATCGAGGACCTCGACCCGCGCGACACGCCCGCCAAGGGCATGCGGAGCCTGCTGTCGAAGCTGCCGGGCGGGAACAGGGTGCGCGACCACATCGCCAGGTACGCCTCCGCGCAGGACACCGTCAACCGCATCCTCGACGCCCTGAAGGGCGGCCAGGACGAACTGCGGCGCGACAACGCGGCGTTGCAGACCGAGCGGGCCCGGCTGTGGGAGACCATGGGCAGGCTCCAGGAGTACGCGGTGCTCACCGAGGCCCTCGACGCGGCGGTCGAGCAGCGGCTCGCCGGCACCACGGACCCGGTCCAGGCGGACGCGCTGCGCGCGGACGTGCTCTTCCCGGTGCGGCAGAAGCACCAGGACCTGCTGACCCAGCTCGCGGTGTGCGCGCAGGGCTATCTGGCGATGGACGTGGTCCGGCGCAACAACGACGAGCTGATCAAGGGCGTCGACCGGGCCGCCACGACGACGGTGACCGCGCTGCGGATCGCCGTGATGCTGGCCTCCGCGCTCGACCACCAGAAGAAGGTCGTCGAGCAGGTCAAGGCGCTGCAGGGGACGACCGAGCAGCTCATCCAGGGCAACGCGGCCGCGCTCGCCGGCCAGAGCGGCGACATCCAGCGGCTCGCGGCGGAGCCCGCGGTGGGCCTGGAGACCGTGCGCACCGCCTTCCAGCAGATCTACTCGACGCTCGACGCGATCGACACGTACAAGGTCCGCGCGACCGAGTCCATGGCGCAGACCGTGGACGCGCTCTCCGCCGAACTGCGCACCGCGAGCTCCCACTTGGAGCGCACGCAGGCGAGGGAGGGCGGTTCCGGCTCCGGCGCGGCCGGCATCCTCGAAGGGGGCCGCGGATGAGAACCCGTACGAGATCCCGTACGAACACCCTGGCCGCCCTCGCGCTGGCTCTCGCCCTCGCGGTGACCGCCTGCTCCGGCGAAGGCGACAGCGACAGCAACGGCAAGGGCGCCGCCGACTCCGGCGAGTACCGCGCCGGCACCCTCCGGGTCCTCGCCTCCTCCGAGCTCGCCGACATGGCGCCCGTCCTGGAGGAGGCCCGCAAGGCCACCGGCGTCACCGTCCGCCCCACCTACGCCGGCACCCTCGACGCCGCCAGGCGGATCGCGTCCGGCGAGGCCGACAAGCAGTTCGACGCCGTGTGGCTGTCGTCCAACGACTACCTGCGGCTGAACCCGGAGTCCGCCCGCCGGATCACCGGCGAGACGCCGGTCATGACCTCGCCGGTGGCCCTCGGCATCCGGCCCGCGGCCGTGACCCGGCTCGGCTGGGACCCGAAGAAGGTCACCTGGGCGCAGATCCACCAGGCGGTCGCCGCGAAGCGGCTCAGCTACGGCATGACGGACCCGCTGCGCTCCAACTCCGGCTTCTCCGCGCTCGTCTCGGTCGCCTCGGGCCTGTCCGGCGCGCAGTCCGCACTCACCGACGAGGACGTGAAGGCGGCCACGCCGAAGCTGAAGGAGTTCTTCGCCGGGCAGAAGCTGACCTCCGGCTCCTCCGGCTGGCTCGCCACGGCCTACGCCCGGCGCACCGACGTCGACGCGGTCGTCAACTACGAGTCGGTGCTGAAGTCGATCCCCGGCGGCCTGACCGTGATCCGTCCGGCCGACGGCGTGGTCACCGCGGACTATCCGCTGACCTCGCTGACCGCCGCCCGCCCGGAGGCGAAGGACGCGGTCCGCCGGCTCGCCGCCCAGCTGCGCACCCCGGCGGTCCAACGGCTCATCACCGAGCGCACGTTCCGCCGCCCGGTCGTCCCCGGCGTGGCCCCGGCGGCCGGGCTCGCCACCGACCCGCGGCGCGAACTGCCCTTCCCCGGCAGCCGGTCCGTCGCGGACGGGCTGCTCGACTCGTACGACAACACGCTGCGCCGCCCGTCCCGCACGGTCTACGTCCTCGACACCTCCGGCTCCATGGAGGGCGAGCGGCTCGACCGGCTGAAGACGGCCCTGGCCGAGCTCACCGGCGACTTCCGGGACCGCGAGGAGGTGACGTTGATGCCGTTCGGCAGTGCGGTGAAGACCGGCGAGGTCACCACCCACACCGTCGACCCGGGGGCGCCGAAGGCCGCGCTCGACGCGATCCGCGGCGACGCGTCCCGGCTCAGCGCCTCCGGCGGCACGGCGATCTACTCCAGCCTGGAGCAGGCGTACGCGCGGCTCGACGACGCGCGCGCGGACGACACGTTCACGTCGATCGTGCTGATGACGGACGGCGCGAACACCGACGGCGACCCGGCGTCCGCCTTCGACGCCTTCCACGCGAAGGCGCTCACCCCGGCCCAGCGGCGCATCCCGGTGTTCCCGATCCTGTTCGGCGACTCCGACAAGGCGGCGCTCGACCACATCGCGCAGCTCACCGGCGGCAAGCTGTTCGACGCGACGACGGGCTCGCTCGACGGGGCCTTCGAGGAGATCCGTGGCTACCAGTAACCCGGTGCTCAGATACGTCGAGTCCCGGAAGAACCTCACGGGCTGCGCCTGCGGGCTCGCCGGGATGGCGCTCACCCTGACCACCGGCGCCGCGGGCGCGCTGTGGCCGGTGGTGGTCGCCGGTCTGTACGGGGCGGGGGCGCTGATCGCCCCGCCGGAGCGCCCGCCGGCGCCGGCCTTCCCGGAGCCGGCCGAGCAGGTCGAGGCGCTGCGCGCGGACCTTGACACGCTGCGCGGCTATCTCGCCGGGGTGGAGCTGCCGCCGGCCGCGCACGGCCGGCTGACCGAGCTGGACACCCTGGTCGGGGCGCTGCTCGAACCGGGCTGGGTGAGCGACCCGGAGCAGGTCCGGGTGCTGGCCCGGGCGGTGCGCCAGGACATCCCGGAGGCGGTCGACGCGTTCGTACGGAGTCGGTGGTGGACCCGGGTCGTGCCGGGGGCCGAGCCTCCGGAGCGGCACCTGGAGCGTCAGTTGGCCGCGCTGCACACGGAGGCGGCCGAGATCGCCTCGGCGCTCCAGGACGCGGAGGCCCGCCGGCAGCAGACCCACACCCGCTATCTGGAGGACCGGGGCCGGCAGGACATGCGCCGGCCCCCGGAGCCGTGAGGGGGCTCCGGGGGCCGGATGCGTCGTGACGGGCCGTCGTGACCCCAGCTGGTCAGGGCGGAAATCGGGGCAACCCGCCACGAGTCTCTACGGGATCAGCCCAGGCGCTCGACCAGCGCGTCGTACTGGTCCCACAGTTCCTTCGGCGTGTGCGTGCCGAAGGTCTCCAGGTGCGCGGGGACCAGGGCGGCCTCCTCGCGCCAGACGTCCTTGTCGACGGTGAGCAGGAAGTCCAGGTCCTCGTCGGCCAGCTCCAGGCCGTCGGTGTCCAGGGCCGCCTTCGTCGGCAGGATGCCGATGGGGGTCTCGACGCCCTCGGCCTTGCCGTCGAGGCGCTCGACGATCCACTTCAGGACGCGGCTGTTCTCGCCGAAGCCGGGCCAGACGAACTTGCCGGCGTCGTTCTTGCGGAACCAGTTGACGTAGTAGATCTTCGGCAGCTTCGCGGCGTCCGCGCCCTCGCCGATCTTGATCCAGTGCGCCATGTAGTCGCCCATGTTGTAGCCGCAGAACGGCAGCATGGCGAAGGGGTCGCGGCGCAGCTCGCCGACCTTGCCCTCGGCGGCGGCGGTCTTCTCGGAGGCCACGTTGGCGCCGAGGAAGACGCCGTGGTTCCAGTCGAAGGACTCGGTGACCAGCGGGACGGCGGAGGCGCGGCGGCCGCCGAAGAGGATCGCCGAGATCGGCACGCCCTTCGGGTCCTCCCACTCGGGCGCGATGATCGGGCACTGGCCGGCGGGCACGGTGAAGCGGGCGTTCGGGTGGGCGGCCGGGGTCTCGGACTCCGGCGTCCAGTCGTTGCCCTTCCAGTCGGTGAGGTGCGCGGGCAGCTCCTCGGTCATGCCCTCCCACCACACGTCGCCGTCGTCCGTGAGCGCGACGTTCGTGAAGACGGAGTTGCCCCACATCGTCTTCATGGCGTTGGCGTTGGTGTGCTCGCCGGTGCCGGGCGCGACGCCGAAGAAGCCGGCCTCGGGGTTGATCGCGTAGAGGCGGCCGTCCTCGCCGAAGCGCATCCAGGCGATGTCGTCGCCGATGGTCTCGACCGTCCAGCCGGAGATCGTGGGCTCCAGCATGGCGAGGTTGGTCTTGCCACAGGCCGACGGGAAGGCGGCGGCCACGTACTTGGCCTCGCCCTGCGGCGGCGTCAGCTTGAGGATGAGCATGTGCTCGGCGAGCCAGCCCTCGTCACGCGCCATGACGGAGGCGATGCGCAGCGCGTAGCACTTCTTGCCGAGCAGGGCGTTGCCGCCGTAGCCGGAGCCGTAGGACCAGATCTCGCGGGTCTCCGGGAAGTGCGAGATGTACTTGGTGCTGTTGCAGGGCCACGGCACGTCCTCCTCGCCCTCCGCGAGCGGGGCGCCGAGGGTGTGGACGGCCTTGACGAAGAAGCCGTCGGTGCCGAGCTCGTCGAGGACGGCCTGTCCCATGCGGGTCATGGTGCGCATGGAGACGGCGACGTACGCGGAGTCCGTGATCTCGACGCCGATGGCGGAGAGCTCGGAGCCGACCGGGCCCATGCAGAAGGGCACGACGTACATGGTGCGGCCCTTCATGGAGCCGCGGAAGATGCCCTTCTCGCCCGCGAAGACGTCCTTCATCTCCGCCGGGGCCTTCCAGTGGTTGGTCGGGCCCGCGTCCTCCTCCTTCTCGGAGCAGATGAAGGTCCGGTCCTCGACGCGCGCGACGTCGGTCGGGTCGGAGGCGGCGTAGTACGAGTTCGGGCGCTTGACCGGGTCGAGCTTCTTGAAGGTCCCCTTGGCGACGAGCTCCTCGCAGAGGCGCTCGTACTCGGCCTCGGACCCGTCGCACCAGACGACGGCGTCGGGCTGGGTGATCTCGGCGATCTCGTTGACCCAGGAGACGAGCTCCTGGTGCTGGGTGGGGACGGTGGAGGGAGCCGCGTTGTCGCGCGCCACGATTGCTCCTTGAAGAGGGGTTTTTAAGATGTATGCCCCTTGGGGGCTGCGACCCGGATGCGTCGTAGGCGCTCATCCGGTGCCGACCGCACTCATTTGATCATCCGATGCTACCGCCCATATGTCCAGAGGGCCGCACACGTGAGCATCGCCACTCATATCCGTGGCTTACGGAGGCGTAGGTACGATGCCGAACCATGACTGCAGCCTCGGCGGACCTCGCCACCACGGAGCAGCGCCAGGCGCTGCCGCTTCCGCTCAAACCGAGACTCCGAGGCTGGCTGCACGCCGGAATGTTCCCCGCGGTGATCGTCGCGGGGCTCGTTCTGGTGGCCCTCTCCGACTCGCCGCGGGCCCGGATCGCCTGCGGCGTCTACGCGCTCACGGCCTGCCTGCTCTTCGGCATCAGCGCCCTGTACCACCGCGGCAACTGGGGCCCGCGCGGCGAGGCGGTGCTGCGGCGGCTCGACCACGCCAACATCTTCCTCATCATCGCGGGCACCTACACCCCGCTGACGCTGCTCCTCCTCCCCGACTCCACCGGCCGGCCGCTCATGTGGGCGGTCTGGGCGGCGGCCGCGGCCGGCATCGCCTTCCGGGTCTTCTGGGTCGGCGCCCCTCGCTGGCTGTACACGCCCTGCTACATCGCGATGGGCTGGGCCGCCGTCTTCTTCCTGCCGGACTTCATGCGGGCGGGCGGCATCGCCGTCCTCGTCCTGGTGATCGTCGGCGGCGTCCTCTACAGCGCGGGCGGGGTGATCTACGGCATGAAGCGCCCCAACCCGTCACCGCGCTGGTTCGGCTTCCACGAGGTCTTCCACTCCTTCACCCTCGCCGCCTTCATCGTCCACTACGTCGGCATCTCGCTGGTGGCCTACCAGCACTCCTAGCGCGTCTGGCCAGGCACAATGAAAGCCATGGCCACCGCTGACCGCCCCTCCCTGCGCGAGCGCAAGAAGCTCAAGACCCGCGCCGCGATCCGGAAGGCCGCCTACCGGCTGGTGGCCGCTCAGGGGTACGAGGCCACCACCATCGAGCAGATCGCCGCCGCGGCCGAGGTCTCCCCGTCCACGGTCGTCCGCTACTTCCCCGTCAAGGAGGACATCCTCCTCAGCGACGACCAGGACGCCCTCCTCGTCGACCGGCTGCGCGCCCGCCCCGCCGACGAGGAACCCCTCGACTCGCTGCGCACGGTGATCCTCGACGCCGTCACCGCCGCCCTCGCCGAGGACCCGGCGGACACCCTGCTGCGCGCCCGCTTCCTGGTGGAGGTCCCGGCCGTCCGCGCCCGCTTCACCGAGACCACCGCCGAGACCGGCCGGCTGCTCTCCGCCGCCGTCGCCGAGCGCACCGGGCGCGACCCGGACGACCTGGAGGTGCGGGTCTTCGCCGCCGCCGTCCTCGGCGCGCTGCGCGAGGCCACCGTGCACTGGGCCGAACACGGCCGCGGCGACGACCTCGTGACGCTCCTCGACCGGACCGTCGACACCCTCAAGGGCGGACTGACCCTGCGCTCCTCGAGCCGGTCCGGCCGAGCGCGCCCCTGATCACCTCGCCCGACTCCGGGTTCTCCGCACAGCCCCACACCCCGTGCGGGCAGTAGTCGGTGAAGGTCTGGTAGACGGGCCGCTGCCGCGCGAACCAGTCCAGCATCCCCCGTACGTACGCCGGATCGTCCCCGTTGCGGAACAGCCCCCACTCCGGGAACGACACCGGCTTGCCGTGCGCCGCCGCGAACCGGGCGTGGAAGGCGAGCCCGTACGGCTCCGCCACCTGCTCCTCGAAGGACAGCCCGGCCGGCTGGTCGTAGGCGTCCATGCCGACGATGTCCACCACGTCGTCGCCGGGCCAGCAGCGCGTCCACGGCACGGCGTCGAGTCCGCGGCTCGGCGCGAAGTCGAAGCGGAAGCGCTGTCCCGGCACCTGCCGCAGCACCGTCACCACCCGCCGCCAGTACGCCTTCCAGGCCGCCGGGTCCGGCCCGCAGCGGTGCGTGTACGTGGTGCCGTTCATCTCCCAGCCGAGCACCAGGACCGCGTCCGCGAGCCGGTGCGCCACGAGCCGCTCGCCGAGCGTGCGGAAGTGCCCGTCGAACGCCCCGGCCGCCCCGCGCCGCAGCCCGGCCCGCGCCTCAGCGTCGCCGACGCCCTCCTCGTTGCGGTCCATCAGCGGCACGTTGAGCACGAAGAGCCGGCCCGGCCGCTGCTCCTTCCACCGCGCCCACGGCTCGAACAGCGCCGGATGCCCCTCGATGTTGGACCAGCGGTCGCCCGGCAGATAGGTGTGCCCGACCGTCAGCGGCGCCCCGCCCAGCCACTTCTCCACCTCGGCGATCCGCCGCACCCCGGCCTCGTCCGAGCCGGTGAAGAACCCGGCCGGCGCGGCCGCCCGCTCCCGTACGGGCTCCGGTACGGGCTCCGCCAGCGGGTCCCGGCCGTCCGGCGCGAGCCGCTGGTACGACACCAGGAACACGACAACGGCCGCGAGCAGCACGGTCAGTGCCACTCGCGGCCATGTCGTCCAGGAGCGGAGGGGGCGCACGTCAGCTGGTCCAGAACTCCCACCAGCGGGTCAGGATCAGCATCCCGATGATCCCGATGTGCAGCACCGGCAGCGCGAAGGTGAAGTCCGCGAGGAAGCCCTTCACCGCGGCCGGCGCGGGCAGCAGCCCACGGCGCACGTTGTGCGCGGTGGTGTACCAGAACATGGTGATCGTCGCGCACCAGGCCAGACAGCACCACAGGCACAGCGCGTTGATCTCGTACAGCGACTGCTGCATCAGCCAGGTGCAGAAGCCGACGCCGAACAGCATGCCCGCGTTGAGACCGAGCCAGAACCAGCCCCGGTAGCGGGCGCCGGCCAGGA
The DNA here is from genome assembly GCF_053605265.1 of Streptomyces sp. NPDC003943. Lineage (NCBI taxonomy): Bacteria > Bacillati > Actinomycetota > Actinomycetes > Kitasatosporales > Streptomycetaceae > Streptomyces > Streptomyces sp. NPDC003943. The sequence goes on from NZ_JBSGIW010000049.1 coordinate 53,276, forward strand.
TCCCGGCGCCGACGGCGACGACGACGGCGTACGTGACGAGGCCCAGCATCGGGTTCGGGAAGCCGAACACGCCCGCCTGCTCGCTCTTCATGATGCTGCCGCAGGAGACCACCGGGTTGAGGCTGCACCCCGGCGTGAAGTTCGGGTCCTCCAGGAGCTTGAACTTGTCGATCGTGATCACCCAGCCGGCGAGCACGCCCGCCGCCCCGGTCACGATCAGCATCCAGGCGAAGGCCCGGCTCGCGCCGGTCCCCGCTCCGCCCGTCCGCCCGTCCTGCTCCTGCTCCTCGTCCCGCTGCCGTGGCCCCGGGACCCCGACCCCGCCGGGTGCGTTCAGCGTCGTCATCGCGCCGCCCCCCGTCCGCTCAGCCCTGGATCCGGCTCACCGGCACCGTGATGTGGGCCGCGCTCCGCACCACGTTGTCGTCGGTGACGAACGCCTTCAGACGCTCCTCCGTGATCGGCGTCCCCGGCGCCGCCTCCGGCCAGGGCAGGAGCGGGATCGTCAGGATGGCGTTGCCCCTCTCGTACGCCGCCTCCTGCCACTCCGCCGTCACCGGGCACTGCGCCTGCATGAACGGAAGGTTCAGCACCGCGCGCTCCGCCTCGACCAGCAGGTGCACGCCGAGCTCGCGCTCCTCCCCGGCGAACGCGATCTCGGCTCCGATCGTCGCGCCCATGCCCTCCAGGACCGCCCGCAGTTCCTGCGCGCCGGCCTCCGGACCGTGCAGGCCGTCGCCGATCGAATACACCATCAGACGGGGGATGGCGGGCAGGTCGTCGGTGGGCCCCATGGTCCACGAGACGGCGGTGAGCGTCCCGATCGAATGGGCGCTGTGCGCCTTGGACTCGACGTTGGATGTGGTCATGAATCCGGATGCTAGGGGACGAACACCCGGCAACCGGAGCCGAATTCACTCATTCGGCCGAGAATCCGTCGACTGTCATTTCCGCCGCAACGAACCGGGGTTTTCATCGTTGTGCCCATAGGGCACCTTTTTCGACCCCAGGAGATCAATCATGATCGTCCCGCGCCGGTTGGCCGTGCGTTCGCTTTTCGCACTGGCCGTCACCGCCTTCACCGGCGGCGCGCTGACCCGTATCACCGCCATACCGGCCCTGCGGGACCGGACCGACCCGGACGACGGCGAGGACCCGCACGCCTTCGACGAGATGTACGCGGGCCGTCGCATCCAGGGCTTCACGGGACCGACCGGCGAGCCGTCGGTCCTCGTCGACGGCCGGCCGCTGCATCTGATGCGCTGCGCCGACGGCGGCTGGGTCACCCCCATCGACCACTACGAGTCCTGTCCGACGCCGCTGGCGGCCACCCGCGCGGCCGTCGCCGATCTCGGCCCGGCCCCGCTGAGCCGGTACGCCGCGTGGCACGGCGGCCACGCCGACAGCGGTGCCGAGGGCGCCCACCCCGGAGGGAGCCCGCGTGCCGTACACGCGTAAGAACCAGCGCGATCTGACGAGCGCCGAGCGCAGGCGCTTCGTCTCCGCCGTCCTGGAGCTCAAGCGGTCGGGGAAGTACGACGACTTCGTGCGCACCCACATCGACTACTACGTCGCCGACGGCGAGGGGAAGCGGCGGGTCGGGCACATGTGCCCGAGCTTCCTGCCCTGGCACCGCAAGTTCCTGCTGGAGTTCGAGCGGGCGCTGCGCCGGATCGACCCGACGGTGACCGTGCCGTACTGGGACTGGACCCGGGACAACACGCCGGCGGCCTCGCTGTGGAGCGAGGACTTCATGGGCGGCAACGGCCGGCGCGGCGACTTCCAGGTGACGACCGGCCCGTTCGCGTACGCGGGCGGGAAGTGGACCGTGCGCTACGGGATGACCGAACAGCGCTTCCTGAGCCGGGACTTCGGCCGGCCACGCGATCCGATCACGCTGCCGACGGCGGCGGACGTCGACCAGGCGATGCGGGAGCACACGTACGACTCGGCGCCGTGGAACTCCACCAGCCGCTCCGGCTTCCGCAACCGTCTGGAGGGCTGGGCGTCCGGCACCGGCAACGACCGCTTCCGGCTGCACAACCGGGTGCACCGCTGGATCGGCGGCCTGATGCTGGGCGGCGGCTCGGTCAACGACCCGGTGTTCTGGCTGCACCACGCCTACATCGACCTGCTGTGGTCGCGCTGGCAGGCCCGCAACCCGGGGGCCGGCTACCTGCCGAAGGACCCGCCGCCGCTGGGCGACCCGCAGTACCGCAAGGTCGCCGCGCTGCACGAGCGGCTCGGCCCGTGGAACGTGACGCCGGCGGAGCTGCTCGACCACAGCGCGGTCTACCGGTACGCGTGAGGCGCGGAGCGCCGAAACGCCGTGTCCCCCCGGCCCAGGCGGGCCGGGGGGACACGGCGTACTACGCGTGCTGCTGGACGGGGCGGGGATCAGCCGCCGTAGCCGCCCTCGCCACCGTGGTCGTGGCCGTCGACGTTCGCGCACTGGTTGCCGAAGGCCGGGTTGATCAGGCCGACGAGGTTGACGGTGTTGCCGCAGAGGTTGATCGGCACGTGGACCGGGACCTGCACGACGTTGCCGGAGGCGACGCCGGGCGAGTGGGCGGCGACCGCCTCGGCGCCGGCGTCGGCGGCGGCGAGGCCGGCACCGGCCATGGCAACGGCACCGGTGCCGGCGAGAACAGCGGCAGCCTTCGCGATGCGAGACATCAAGAACTCCTTGAACGTGGAAAGCGACCGCGAGAACCACGGTCACGTGTGTCGTTCAACGGCGGAACGACCATAGGGTCACGGCCATTGCGCCGAATGGAACGAAGAACCGTAAGAACCGGAGAAACCGGCGGAATCAGTGATTCCGAAGATGGCCCGCGGAACATCCGAACGCCCGCCGTCGGCTACGACGGAACGCATCGGAAGCCGCGGGCCGCGGCCATGCGACAAGCCTTTCCTTGCAACGAGCGGTGCCCCCTCGGGTGGCGGGAAGAATCGTGTCTTCACCCGCCGGGCCGCAGCTCGCACAAAGAAGCGGCCACCCGGAACGTCAGCGCGCGTCCGGGTGCAGACCCAGCTGGGGGTCGAGCGCGCCGCCGAGCGCCGGCGTGAGCACACCGGCCTCGGGCAGGCCGAGCTCCGGCAGCCCGCCGAGCCCGTCGCCCGCCGGGGCGGCGATCGGGTTGCCGACGACGGCACCGGGGGTGACGGCCTTCATGTCCGAGCGGGGGCTCAGGAGCTCGGCCGTGCCCGGCTCGCTGCCCTTGAGGAGCTCGGGCAGCGGCGCCGCGATGTCGGTCTCCGACAGCGCGCTGTTCAGCGGGATACGGGGCAGGGTGAGGTCCGGCAGGCCGCCGGAACCCTGGTGGAAGCCGGTGGGCGCGCCGGGGATGGGAGTGGGGACGCCCGTGGCGATGGTGGGCGCGTCGCCCGGGAGCACCGGGTCGAGCCCCTGCAGCGGGATGACCACGGGCGCGTCGGCGACGGCCGGGGAGGCCAGGGCCGCCGAGGCGATGGCGGCGGCGAGGAGTCCCAGACCGGCGTGAGATCGCAGATTCATGTCCTGCAAACGAGTTGCCGGGGTGTTTCGTGACGGCATTCGCCTGAGTGCAGCAATGGACGGCCCCCACCGGTGACCGGTGGGGGCCGTGGTTGACGGTGTTCCCGGGTTCCCGTCCGGGACCGGGATCAGCCGAGCGGGCCCGCGCCCAGCGGGAGACCACCGAGCAGCGCGCCGGCGCCGCCACCCTTGCCGGTCTGGTTCAGCTGGGTCGCCGTGTCGGTGACGGTCTTGACCGGGGAGCCGTCCGTGGTGCTGCTGAGCGCGTCCGTCTTCAGGCCGCCACTGGTCAGCGAGCCGAGGCCACCGTCCAGGCTGGTGGGCAGCACCGACTCCGCGGCCATCGCGGGCGCGGCGACGCCCATGGCGAGCAGAGAACCGGCGACGGCCGCGGCAACCTTGGTGGGCTTCATGAAGAGAGTCCTTCCTTGTGTGAGCAAGTCGCTTGTCGCACAGGGCAGTTGAGTGCTCCCCGTACGTCCGTTCCTGACATCGGTAACGAGGGGCGCGCTCGGCGGAAACCACGGCGGCAACCGTTTTCCCGACACTGCACCCGAATGACGGAAACGGCCGTGCCCGCCCAGAATCCCTGGACGGGCACGGCCCGGTGGGGTGCGAGCGGTCAGTCGACCGGCGGCTTGACGGGCAGGTCGGCCGGGGCCGCGGGCGGCTTGACCGGCAGGTCGCCGGTGGAGGCCGGCGGCTTGACGGGCAGGTCGGCCGGCAGGTCACCGGTGGAGGCCGGCGGCTTGACGGGCAGGTCGGCCGGGGCCGGCGGCTTGATCGGCAGGTCGCCGGTCGGGTCGGACAGGTCCGGCAGGCCCGGAAGGAGACCCGGCAGGCCGGACAGGTCGGGCAGGGCCGGCAGGGCCGGCGCGGACAGACCGCTGCCGAGGGCGCTCGCCACGACGTTGTCGACCAGGGAGGTCACCGTCGAGGCGATCCCGGTGACGTTGCCGGAGGTGACGGAGGCGAGCAGATCGGCCACCGCCTTCTGGACCGTGGCGAGGACGTCACCGATGCCATCGGCCGGTGCCACCGCTGTGGTGTCGGGGAGGGTGGCCCGGTGAGCCGGGCCGGGCTGGTCGGCGAAGGCGGGGCCCGCCGTACCGAGAGTGACGGCGGCGGATATCGCCAGGGCGAGCAAGCGGCGTGATGCCTGGGGACGCATATGTGTTCTCTTTCCTTATGCGTCGGACAACTTCCCCGTCACCGTGCCTGCGGGTATAGCGCTCCGCAACCGCAGAACTACCGAGCGCCACGCATCCGTTCGGGTGAATCCACCCTTCTGACCTGCCCCTCCCGGGGGCGTACGCCGTTGCACCCGACGCGTCAGGGACGCCGGACCCGGGCGGATCGGAGGGCAAGGGAGTGCGGCAGGCCCTGGCCGTGCTCGGGGCGGAGGCCGTCGGGGCCGAC
>NZ_JBSGIW010000050.1:0-57573 GCF_053605265.1 Streptomyces sp. NPDC003943
AATCAACTGTTAAAAAATCGAGTGACACGCGGCGGCGGGAGGTCGGGGCGCCGCGTCGACGTTTGCGCTGTTGCCGAAGGGATCGACACCCGTCGGCTGCACTCGGTTGGTCAGACTCCTGATTCGCGGGGTGTCTTTTCTGGAGTCGGCTTCTGGCCCAGGGCGGAACGACGGGCCGAGCGGTCTCGGCTGCGGGCATGCTTGCCACTCAGCTGAGCTTTACCCGTGCCTCTCCGCCCGCCGTTCGACACCGCGGAGGCTGCGATGCCGGGGCCGGGGCAACGTAGGCTAGGGGTTGTCCTAGCGGAGGTTGGTGGACACGAACAAGGACAACCCGCAGCGACAGGTGCGGCTGTCGTTCCTCGGGTAGCGGTGGTTACTGCGGCACTGTCGACGGGCTTTTCCGGTCACACCGGATGCTGGCGTGCTGAGAGGTAGTTGCTGGATTGCGAAGCGGTCGCATGCGTGGCGTCCAGCGTGTTTGCTCCGGGTAGATCTCCCACGCATGTGGGGGCAGCGTGTATTTGACTATGCCCCACCTCACTGGACGTGCGTTCCAGGAGTCGTCGACGAGGACATTCCGGAGATCGTCGCGGAAAGCGCCGGCGGCCCCGCAGTTTTCTCACTGATCGACACCGAGTGCAAGGTCGATGGTCTGGGCTTTTTCGTCTTCCGAACCTACGCCGCACGGCACGACCACCAGCCCTGGACTATCGCGCGCGCAAGTTCAGGAAGGCAGGTCTAAAGCGTGTTGCAGAAGGTTGTGTCCGGGCGGGTCAGAGCCGGGATCGTGGCCGTCTGATCACGCGGCCAGGGCGAGGTTGTGCATGTGGGCGACGGCCTGGACGGCGTGGTGGAGGCCGTGGCCGCGCTGGCGGCAGTCGCGGAGGATCTTGTAGTGCTTCATGCGGGCGAAGGCGTGCTCGACACGGGCCCGGACCCGTCGGTGTTCGGCGTTGTCTTCCTCTTCGCCGGGCAGCAGAGCCCGGCCGGGGCGTTTGCGGTGCGGGACGACGCCCCGGTGTTGATGTACGCGCCGTCGGCGAGCACGGTGACGCCTTCGCAGTGCTGGGCCAGGCCGGAGTCGCGCCAGGCTCTGGCGTCCGCGGTGTTTCCGGGCACCGGCCGGGCCGCGGCGACCACCAGCTTGGTGTCGGCGTCGATGATGACCTGCACGTTCGCCGAGAACCGGTAGTTGCGTGAGGACGCGCCGGTCTTCCGGTCACGGACCGGGATCAGCGTGCCGTCCACGATCCACGGCCGCTCGGCCGTATCGGCCGGGCGGGTGCCCGGCTCGATGGCCAGGAGCGGCCGCAGCCGCTGGATGACCCGGCAGACCGTCGCGGGTGAGACGCCGAAAAGAGGCGCGAGCTGCCGCATGGTGAGGTTCGTGCGGTAGTAGACAGCGACCAGCAGGACTCGGTCGGCCAGCGGCAGGCACCACGGCCGACCACCACCAGGGCCGTTCCCGCCTCGTTCACGGACGACCTTCAGCAGCCGCTCGAACTGCCGCATCCGCAAACCCGTGAACGTCTCCACCCACAACCGCTCAGCCCTCAACACCCCACGCATACAGCGGAGATGCCCGCACGGCAGCCTTCTGCAACACACTTTAAAAGAGTGTTTTGTCCCGGCAGGGCTGTTTGGTGGGCTCTTGGGCGGGTGGCCTGGCTGTGAAGGTTGAGACTGATGGTCGCCTTCGTGGCATCTGTGGCGGGTGCAGACGATCGAGGATCCGTTTCGGTTCCTTCGCTCCTGCCTGATCCCAAGGCGCCCCCACTCACCCCTATTTGCGCCCTGTAGTCGAGGGGCTGGTCCCGGTACTACCGAAACATGCCCCGACAGCGGCCGTACCCAAGTGACCTGTCCGATGCCCGGTGGGAACTTTTGGAGCCCATTCTGTCGGCCTGGCGGGCCGAGCGAAGAGGAAAGGGCCTGAACATCGGGCGACCACCCGAGCACGACCTCCGCCGGATCATGAACGCGGTGCTCTACGTCGACCGCACCGGGATCCCGTGGAGGTACCTGCCCCACGACTTCGCACCGTGGGAGACGGTCTACGGCTACTTCGCGGCCTGGCAGAAGGACGGAGTCTTCGACCAGCTCAACGGGCTTCTTCGCCGCTTGGTCCGAGAGGCCGAGGGCCGCAACGCCGAACCGACCGCTTGCGTGCTGGACGCGCAGAGCGTCAAGACCTCCGCCAACGTTCCTGCCTCGGGTCAGGGCATCGACGCAGGCAAGAAGATCGCTGGCCGCAAGCGCCACATCGGAGTCGACACCCTCGGCCTCCTCCTGGCCGTCTGGGTCACAGCGGCCAACGTCTCTGACAACGCCGGCGGCATCCGCCTGCTCTCCGATATCGCCGCAGCCCACCCGCGCGTCACCAAGGCGTGGGCCGACACCGGCTACCGCACCAAGGTCATCGACCATGGCGCCTGCCTCGGCATCGACGTCGAGATCGCCCAACGCAAACCGGGCCAGAAAGGGTTCAAGGTCATCCCGCGGCGCTGGGTCGTCGAGCGGACGTTCGGCTGGCTCATGCACCACCGCCGCCTCGCCCGTGACTACGAAACCCACCCACACCGCTCCGAAGCGATGATCAGCGTCGCAATGATCGACCTGATGAGTCGCAGGCTCAGCCGGGAGTCGACTCCGAACTGGAAGGACGCATAACCGCTCCGGCACGCCGGCCGAGTCCGGGCACGGCTATGAGGCCCCTGGTCGTCGAGCAACGCTGAGCCGCGCGTCTTCGCCCCTCATGGCCTGGGGCCAGCGTTCATCGATCACCGCCGCCGCCTCACGGCAGGCGCCGCAAGCGTTCTCCCGCTCCGGCAGCCACCAGTGGTCAGACGGCGACATGCCGTCTTCCTCGATGCCGCACAGGGTCTTGTCAAAGACTCCGAAGGCGTGCGACACGTTGGCGGGCAGGCCGTCTGCAACGGCTCTCTCCCAGCGCATCTCTATCGGGAGGTACGGCGGCCGCGCGATCTCGAACCCCTCATCACCCACATGTGTGACGGCATGGCACCACAAGCAGGACCAGATCTGCTCTTGCCAGACAGTCGGCGGCACCGGCCACCGCCACATCGCTTCACCACAGACATCGCACCCCACAGGCGGATCCTCACATGCCGGCGTGGTCCGCCCCAAGCGGCCGACATCGCGGCAGTTACCAAACGTTCCCGTCAGGACAAAACACTCTTTAAGGGCTGTCCCGTAACGCCCGTGGGCTGCCCAGCTGTGGCCGGCATGAGGTTGCCCACCTCTTGCTATGCCCCGCACCTCAACCCGTGGCCGGCCTGCCAAGGATCTTGGCTTCCGCAACCGGGCGGGACAGATTTACGATCTTGCCCCAGGGTCACTGCGAGAGTGATCCTCTTGGGGGGGGGCAGGGCCATGATGAACCACGCTATCGGCATCTTCTTGATCATCTTTGGGGCGCCACTCGTCGGCCTCGTCGGCAACGTAATAGCCGACAACGTGCACGAGGGTGTTGGCCGCACCATCACGATCGGCGGGGTCCTGGCGGTGCTGGGGGTCGCTGCCTGGTTCATCGTCCGCAGCTTCTGAGGGCCAGCTTCAGCCAGTGAGATGATCTTGACGTGGCTGGTGTGATCACGGCGTCAGGGCCGTCCTGGACAGCCCCGTTCACCGGGCTGAGCCCGCGTGCCTTCGGGAAGCTACTGACGGTTCTTCGGCACGAGGGCGCGGACTTGGTCCGCAAGGGCCGGCCGTGGAGCCTTCCACTGGAGGACCGGGCCCTGCTGGTCGCGGCTTACTGGCGCACGAACCTGATCATGCGGCAAATTGCCCCGCTGTTCGGGGTGTCCAAGTCGGCGGCGGACCGGATCATCGACCACCTCGGGCCGATGCTGGCACTCCGGCCCCGAAAGCGGTTCGCCAAAGACACCGTGCTCATCGTGGACGGCACTCTGGTCCCCACCCGGGACCACACCGTCGCCGAGCGGTCGAAGAACTACCGGTACTCCACGAACCACCAGGTCGTCATCACGCCGACACCCGACTGATCGTCGTGGTCGGTCGACCGCTCGCCGGGAATCGCAACGACTGCAAGGCGTGGGAGGAATCCGGCGCCAAGGCCGCCGTCGGCAAGACCCTCACTATCGCCGACGGCGGCTACCCGGGTACCGGGCTTGTCATCCCCCATCGCCGAGCGCGCGGCCAGGCCGAACTCTCGGACTGGAAAGAGGAACACAACAAGTCCCACAAGCAGGTCCGCGCCCGCGTCGAGCACGTCTTCGCCTGCATGAAGACCTGGAAGATCCTCCGCGACTGCCGCCTCAAAGGCGACGGCGTCCACCACGCCATGCTCGGCATCGCCCGCATGCACAACTTCGCCCGCGCCGGATAGATCAGCGGGCCGCGCAGCGGCCAATCATGCCCGAGGCGGCTCGGAGACCATTTACGGGACAACCCTTAGCCATGTTCGACCACATGGTCGAGCTGCGTCCCGAGGAAGGGGCACGATGGACTGCGCTCGTCGAGCAATGTTGGCGCGTCCTCGCGGGCGAAGGGACGGAGGTCGTTCAGGTTCTGCTGGCTGAACGCAGCATGAGCATCATCCAGCGATCGCGATCACTCATAGCCGGTCGCCAAGGCGTACGCGCTCAGCAACCACTTTCACAACTTCTCTCGTCTGCAAGGGGCATGAGCGGGCACACGGAAGCCATGACCGTTTCCAAGACCGGCATCCTCGTCCTCGACAGCACCGACCCCGAGCCCCTCGCCCGCTTTTACGCCGGGCTGCTCGACGCTACCGTCGAGCCGAGCGGTGGAGACCCTGACCTGCTGTTGATCTCCGGTGCGACCGGAATCGTCCTGGGTATCCACCGCGACCCCGGCCACGCGCCACCGAGCTGGCCGCGGCCGGATGACTCCCTGCAGGCCCATCTCCGGATCGTCGTGGCCCCCGACGCGCTCGACGAGGCCGAGCGCGAAGCGGTGTCCTTGGGTGCACGCCCGGTGGCAGCCGAACAGAACGGCACCCGGACGGACCGGCGCACCGATGTGCGCTGCTTCATGGATCCGGCCGGGCACACCTTCGTACTGGCCCCCACGCGCGGTTTTTCACCGTGACGTAGATGGGCAGCCGCTACACGTGGCGCCCCTCCGTGCGAGGCGGCGGCACGAGATGTTCGCGCCGGACAGGAGGAGACCATGGGCCACCACGAGCGCCGACGCACACATTGTCCGCGGACACACCGCCGCGGACCACCCCTCCGAAGCCGTCGGCGAAAGCGGCGATACGCGGCGGCGCGCCGGGAGGCCGAGGAGTGTCAACGCTCTCTGAATTCTGACCCCGGGCGAGTCTCTGAAAATTGACCCCCATGTGGTCGGTCGTCGACTGTTTGGGCAGCGCCAGCCGGGGACTGTAGATCGCACTGGGCGACGTGGCCGGGATCGTAGGTGACCCGGTCGACCGGGTCGATGCCGACGTACTCGGGGCGGATCAGCGCAAGTCGCTTGCGCAATGGTGGCAGCGAGTGGGGCCAGCCGATCCGCTTGGCGATCACCGGGGCCGGCATCCTCGGCCATTCCTGCAGCAGAGCCCCCACCTGGGGCTCGAAGGCGTCCGCGACCTGGCCCCGGTTCTTGCGTTCGTACTTCGGCGGCCGGTCCGAGTCCTACGCGGACCGTACCGTGTTCCGGGCCACGCCCAGCCGCCGCGCGATCTCCTTGATGGGCACACCCTCCGCCCGATGAAGCCGACGCATCTCTGCCCAGTCCTCCACTTGCAGCACCCTCCAAGAGTCAGGAGGGGGTCAAGATTCAGGGACTGCCTGGGGGTCAGTTTTCAGGAACTGTCAACAAGGAGGGCGGAACAGGGCCGCCGGGGAGAGGACTTGGACGACGAGCGTGGCGAACCGCCAAGCGCCAGTCCCCCTTGACCTTTTTCGTGGCTCCGCAATGGGGCCTCCGGCCTTCGGGTCCGGTATGACTTCCCCCTTGTTGCGGTCGATGATCCGGGGGTGTCACCAGATCCGGAGGCATCGACGGACCGCTGATGAGGAGCTTGAGTACGGCTTCACCCAAGCCGGAAGAGCTCTCCGTAACGTGGATGTGGCAGCTCGGTGCCCTGGCAGGGCGGGACTCGAGCGTGAGCGGAGGGGCCTGCAGGTGATCGACCTCAGCGACCTCCGGCCCGGGAGTCAGCAGTTGCTGATCTGCCGCAACCCGCACCGGCGAACTCACGTACTATCGCTGCTACTCACCGGCCGCCGCAGTGCCGCTACTCGTCCTGGTGCGCGTCGCTGGCTCAAGGTGGCGGTTCACCGTCGCCTCGCACGCGACGACGAAATCCGACCGCACCGCTCCGAAGCCGTGATCAAGCTGGCGGTGGTCGACCTGAAAAGCCGTCGACTGACCAGGGAATCCACCTCGAACTGGCGCTGTACCTGGACCCTGAGTGCGTCAATGGAACGGGTGGAGGCGCTGGTTCGGACCGGGAGGGCGAAGCTCACCCCGTTCTCGTCGAGTGCGTTGAACACGGTCACGCGACCCGTCTCGAAGGCGAAACTGATGTCGACGTTTCCCTGAGCAACGTCCCTACCCGTCCACTCGAGCAGTTCGGCTCCCATGAGCGGCAGCCCCCGCAGAGCCTGCAGTCCGGGAATTGGTTCGGGCCGCCATTCGAGGTCGAAGCCGGGCCACCGGACTGGACGAGTGGGGTCGATCGTGTTCCACGTCAGGGATAGATCGCCCAGCTTGTGATGGTTGATTTCGACCTGCTGGCCATCGAAGTCGAACAGCACCGGGCAGTCGCAGAACCACTCGTCGTCCCTGAGGTCCCAGACCATCCAGACCCGCGTGAGAGTCCGGCCGGCAAGGCCACGCAGGCGATGCCCATGTTCCCGTACGACGCCACCACGGCTGTCCAGCCATGCCGGTTGGTATCCCGCGATACCGAAATCGAACATGACGTCATCTTGGCAGAGGCGCCCTTTCTCGGATCAAAGAAGCCTTGAGCGGCGACCACCGTCGACTTCTCAAGCAGTCCTGGCGGGACAGTGATGTCACGGCACCGTGAACCAGCAGACGTCGCCGGAGTCGGGCAGCCGGGACAGACGGCGCACCTCCGTGGCGATCCGTGCGAGGGTGTCGGCCTTCTCCAGGCGCCACGGCACGAAGGGCTCTTCTGGCGACTCGGTCAGTTCGCCGGCCCTGGCGTCGGCGTCGTACAGGTCGCCGACGATGCGCAGGAGCAGGGTCAACTGCTCATCGAATGATGCGCCACGCCCGAGCAGGCTGCCCACGGATCCGCTGACGACGGAGAAGCCGAGCCAGTCGTCGTGTGCGTACTGTGCGAGATATGACAGTTCGCTGCGGTAAGCATCTTCATTGAGCATGCTCATTCTCCGTGCTGCGGAATGTGGAATCGTTTCATGTCCAGGCCGTCGACACCGTTGTAGTCGATGGTGGCTCCGCCGGACTTGCTGAACGGCCGGTAGGTGACGGTCGCCTTCGGGGCGTCGGACAGCTGCCACACCTCGATGTTGCCCTTCGGTGTGCTCTTGATGTCGGGCTCGCCGAGTTTGGCGTGCAGGTCCAGGCGGACTCGCTCGAGCTGCACCTCGTCGATCATCCTGACGCCTGGACTGTCCTCTTTGCCCAGCGTATTGCCGTCGCCGTCGAGTGCTGTGCCGCGAGCCGAGTCGTGTCGGGCCTGGGTATCGGCGTCGAGGCACTTGAGTCCGAGTGGGTCCGACCAGGCCAGCCGAAGGGGTTAGGGACGTACGCGTGATGGTGAGGTGCGGCACTCAGGCCGAGTGGATCGGCTGAGATGTACCCGGCGATCTCGGCGTCGTAGTAGCGGAAGCCGTTGTAGTCGAGGCCGGTCTCCGGGTCGCTGTACTGCCCCGGGAATCGAAGGGGGCAATCAGCGGATCCAGGGTCGGCAGCCGGAAGTGCGGTGCCCCATACCGTGGTCCGGTTCTGCCAGGCCACGCGCCCGTCAGGGGTCACCAGCTCCGTCGGGGTGCCGACAAGGTTCGTGACGATCGCATGGAAACGAGCGTCGAACGCGGCTTGGGTGTGATGGTCGACCTGGGTGACGGGACGATGGGTGCCCGGTCGGTGGTTCCAGGTGGTTGTGTGCCCGTCCTGCCCGCACTGCTCGACGAGCCGCGTGCCGTCCCAGGTGAAGTTGGTGCGATCCGCGACGGTGCCATCGGCCTCCACTCGGTATTTGGCAGTACGGCCCGGTACGCGTAGCGGCGGTGCTGGAGCAAGGCCGGTGTGGTCCCGGAGCTGCTGTTCGGTCTCTGTTCGGTAAGGCGGTCGAGGGCGTCCCAAGACTGTGTGAGGGCCGAAGGAGCGGCAGCTCTCACGTCCTGCCTCGTCGTACCCGAATGCGAGTCGGTGGCCGGCGGTCGTGAGGCTGGAGGGTCGACCTTCGGCGTCGTAAGTCCACTCGGAGAATGCCCCGCTGGGTGTAACGCGCGAGGTACGGTGCCCGCGCGCGTCGTAGGTGTAGGTGCTGGTGCGGCCGTCGACGGCCTCGGTGAGCAGCCGGCCGACGGAGTCGTACGTCCGGTGGACCGCGGTGCCTGGGCCTACCGCACTGATCAGCCGGCTGGCGTCGTCGTAGGCGTGTGTTGTCTCGGCGCCGTCGTCTGTGCGGGTGAGTATGCTCCGGCCCAGTGTGTCCCGCTGGAACAGGAGTGTCTCGGCCGCTCCGTTGGTGCGGGAGGAGAGGCGCCCCGCCGCGTCGTAGGCATAGCGCAGCGTTCGGCCGTTGAAGTCGGTCTCGGAGGCAAGCCGGCCGACGGCGGCGTTGCGAAGTGCCAATGCGATTTTGAGACAGGGAAGTTCGAGGGCCTCCCGCGAAGCATCGAGAAGGCCGTCGGCAACAACCGTGGTTTCACGCGTGCATCAGGAAGGGTCTCGCCGCACTCGGCGAAGGGTAGACGTGCGTACCAACCAGAGGATGAGGATGCTGCTGGCGGACGCCCTGACTGGTCTGTCCTCGTCGGACATCCCCCCGATGTTCCAGGAGGTCGTGGAGCAAGGCTGGTCGGTGACGGGGAGCGGTGCGCGGGTGTTGACCGGTCTCCGCCCCGATCCGGCCGGGTCGTATTTCGATCGACTGGCGGAGGAGACCACAGTCAACGGCCGCGGCATGACGGACTACGACCTCCCCGCCGAGCCCGCTGCCGCCAGCCAACGCACGAAGGTGCTGCTGCGCCGATGCCTGGTGTACGCCGCCGCCTGCCTGCGGGCAGCGCGCGACCATTTCGGTGACGACGCGGTGCGAGGTTACGTCTCGCTCTCGCTGGGTGGGTTGGACGACGACCTCCTGACCGCCCAGGTCACGTTCTGCACGCCGCTGCCCGGCACCCCGCCCTACATTGCCGACCTCGAACAGGTGCAGGATGCCGCCGTGGCGGAGGTATCCGTACGCGACTGCTCGGGCTGGGCGGAGGCATGACAAGTGCCCGTGCCATAACCTTCCAGCAGGGGCGGTGAACAGCGGTCGGTCACGGGCCACCCGGAGAGGTCAGGACTGCCTCTCCACTTATCTCTTCCTCAGGTCAGGCATCGCCCGAGCGCGGAAGTGCCGGGTGATTCGCTAGATCCGTTACTGACCAGGCGGGGGCGCCATCGTGCACAGGCGGCTGCCCCGCCTTCCTGCTTCTGGCAGCAGGAGACCTCGATAGGGACGGGGCACGAGTCTGGTGCCTCACCGGCGAGACTCCCCGCCGTGTCGTCGGCTCCCGGCTGGGAGGACATGCCCACGTTGAGGCAACCCGTTCTCCGGTTCCGCTGCGGATGGGAACCGCCGTATTCGCCTCGAAGCCGTTGCCTTGGCCGGGGGTCGTCGGACACTGACGCTCTTGTCCAGACTGATGCTCGCGGTGAGGCCGGTTCGTCCACTACCGAGCCCCTCCGGCGCGTGACATCCTCGAACTGGAGCACGTGGATGTGTGGATGGGGGGCCATGGACGCGATTTCCGGGCGGTACCGGATCGGTAAACGCTTCTCGTTCGAGGCCGCCCACTGCTTGCCGGGTCTTGCTCACGGGCACAAGTGTGCCCGGATGCACGGCCATACATACTCCGTAGAGCTGATCTTGGAGGCCGAGTCGTTGCTCCCCCCTGGCTTCGTCACTGACTTCGGGGATCTCGCGGCCTTCCGGCGTTACCTCGACGCCGAGCTTGATCACCGGGTACTCAATGACGTCCTGCCGGTAGTACCGACCTCGGAGAACTTGGCCCGGCACCTTGCTGAATGGTTCGTGGCCGAGGTCGAACCCGGGATACCGGGCCGGCTGCGAGCAGTGAGAGTTTCCGAGACCGCGTCCACCTGGGCCGAATACGAGTTCGTTGACCGGGCTTGACCATCGGTCCGACGGTCGACAGGATCAGTCGGCTGACGACCAGTCATGTCACGTGCATAGTAGGGGCGTAGTTGTGAGCGAGACGATTCGGGAACGTGAACAAGACGGCTCCATCGTCATCGAGTTCAATCAGCGGAGCGGGGTGCGCCAGGTAGCTCTGAGTGCTCCCGAGACGGTGGCCCGGTCGGCAGAGGCCGTGAGCCAGGCGATGACGACGATCCGTAGTATGGCTGAACGCGTTCGTGGCACGGTCGCACAGATGGCGGTGCGGCCCGAGAGCGTCCAGGTCGAGTTCGGCATCAAGTTCGATGCAGAGGCCGGTGCCGTCATCGCGAAGACCGGGGTCGAGGCCGCCGTGACCGTCAAGCTCGCGTGGGGAGCAGAGGTGCAGGGGTGAGCCACGCCCGCCTGCCGAGACCTCCACGTGTCATCCTCCAGGATGTTCGGAACTTCACAGTTCAGATTCGCGACCCGGACGGCGAGCGGGTGCTGGGGACCGGCGTCGTGATCTCCCGGACTGGTTTGGTCGCCACCTGTGCCCATGTCATTCGGGCCGGCGGTGTGGAGCCGCAACCCAGACGAGATGCCCAGGTCCGGGTCTACTTCCCCGCATCGAGCCGGGACGCCGCTCCGGCGGAGCTCCGCACAGCATGGGTTGCGGCGTCGTTCGCCGACAGCGACGACGACCTCGTCTGCCTTCAGGTGGACGGGGCCCTGCCACTCCCTGCGCACCGGGTGGCCGTGCTCGGCGCTGCCAGTGACTCCCAGGACCACGCCTTTCGTAGCTATGGATATCGTCAACTGGAGGGTTACCTCGGGGCGTGGGCTCGCGGCCTGATCCTGGGCGAGGTCGATCCCCCGAACGGGCGTCGATTACTGCTCGACCCCATCCAGCTCGAGTCCAGCCACATCGATGCGGGGATGAGCGGCGCGCCTGTCCTTGATGTCGACCGGAACCTCGTGATCGGCGTCGTGTCGGAGACGTGGATCGCCGAGCTGGCTGCCAAGGACAGGGACACGGCATGGGCTGTGAATGCCTCCTTGCTCGACCATTCGCCGCTGCGCGTCGACCTGAGGTCGGAGCCGTTTCCGCTGTTCACGGCGGAGCCGGCTCGGATCCGGCCGGCCCTGGCGGATCGCGCTGCCCCGCGGCCCGGTTCTCGCAGGATGGACGAAGCTCCCATCCCGCTGCCGGAGTGGGTAGGCCGCGAAGCGCTGCTGGAGGAGCTCGACCGGTGCGCCGCCGACGAGGAAGTCCTGGTCGTGGGACTGGTCGGCTTCGGCGGTGAGGGCAAGAGCAGCCTCGCACGCAGGTGGATCGACCGGGTCGAACAAGCGGTGGGGCCTGAGGCGGTCCGGATCTTCTGGTGGAGTTTCACCGAACGCGCCAGCGCCGACGATTTCCTGGCAGCCGCCTTGGAGTTCACCAGCGGGGGCACGATCTCCCCTGAGGAGTTCCCTGATGGGCGCGCACGGGCGGAGTGTGTCGCGGGCCTGCTGGCGCTGGGGCGCTTCCTGTTCGTTCTCGACGGCCTCGAGGTGATGCAGCACCAAGAAGGCGATCACTACGGTGCCCTGACCAGCAGCGACCTTCATGACTTCCTTACCTTCTTCGCCACACCGGGCCATCGTTCCTTCTGTCTGATCACCAGCCGGGCTCCGGTCTTCGACCTCGTGCCATTCGTGACGTACCAGCAGATCGATGTCGAACCGCTTCACCCGGTGCCGGCACGGGAGCTGCTGCGGAAAACCGGCGTCCATGGCCCGGACGCCTCGCTGGATCAGATCGTCCGGGACTGGGGTGGCCATGCACTCACCCTGAGTCTCATCGCCGCCTACCTGGCCAAGCGGTATGGCGGCGACGCTCGCCGCGTCACTTCGCTGCCCGCTCCCGAGCAGGGCCAGCCGCGGGACGCCATGGTCCGCCGCATTCTCCATGAGTACGATGCCTGCCTGACCGAGGAGGAGCGCTCCTTCCTCACTCGATACAGCGTGTTCCGTGCGCCCGTGCCCGACGAGGCGCTCCGCATCGTGTTGCCCGACACGCCGTGGGCCGACATCACCTCCGAGTTACGGCAGGAGCTCTCGGCCGTGTTCGACCACCTGACCGCCGCTCGGATCATTCGCCGTGATGTCGGGAGCCGGACGAGCATGCACCCGCTGGTCCGAAGCTTCTTCGCCGGTCGGGCCGAGCGAGGCGAGCAGCGATCGGCCCTGCATCAGCGCGCGATGGAGTACTACCTGACACTGACTCCGGAGGACCAGCCTCCCCAGTCCGTGGACGAGCTCGGGCCACTCGTGGAGGCCGTGCACCACGCTTGCCAATACGGCGCGTACGACGAGGCCTGCGAT
Organism: Streptomyces sp. NPDC003943; assembly: GCF_053605265.1. NCBI lineage: Bacteria > Bacillati > Actinomycetota > Actinomycetes > Kitasatosporales > Streptomycetaceae > Streptomyces > Streptomyces sp. NPDC003943. The sequence continues at coordinate 12,710 of NZ_JBSGIW010000050.1, forward strand.
CTGGTGAGCGCTCGACTCTACGGTGGCGAGGAGGGGCGGATCACCCGGCAACTTGGTGCCTACGAGACTGCTCTGTCGGTGTTCGCCGACTTCTACCCGCAGAACAACCTCATGCGCCAGCCGTTGATCCGCGACAGTGGGTCTCGGGGTTGGATCCAGCACGAAGTGGCTACTTGTCTCCAGATGCTCGGCCGACTGCGCGACGCGGGCCATGCGACGCGGCGGGCACTTCAGGCGTTCAAGGCGGTCGGTGCATGGCATGACGCTGCGGTCAGCTGCCAGAACCTGGCTGAGCTTTATCTCAGCCTCGGCGCTCTACCGATCTGCGGGCCCGTGATCGAGGAGGCTTTCGACTTGGCACGCCGGGCGCAGGACCAGGAGGACCTGCTCGTCGCCGAGACCGTGAGTGGGGCCCTCGCGCACCTGCAGGGACGATCGGCCGACGCGGAACGCGCATTCACCGAGGCGTTGCGGATCGCCGGCAACTACACGCCCATTCCTGCGCTCTACAGCAGCAGTGGGATCCGTTATGCGGAGCACTTGAGGCTGAACGAAAGGACTCGGGAAGCCCGCCAGGTCCACCAGACCAATCTGGAGATCTGCCGGGCAGCCGGATGGCGGGGCGACGAGGCCGGCTGCCTCGTCGGACTCGGAGATCTCGCACTCGACACGGGAGACCCTGTCCTCGCCCGACTCCACTACGACGAAGCGCTGCACATTGCTCGTGGGATCACCCGACGGGACGTGTTTGTCAGCGCGCTGCTCGGGCAAGTCCGGTGGGCGCTCCACACCGGGCAACCGCTCCGGTCATTCCAGGCCAACCTCACACACGCACTTAGCATGGCGACCGTCGGAGGCTTCCGGATTGCCGAAATTGAGGCGCGGCTGCTCCTTGCGCGAGCCCAGTATGCCGAGGGCGATCAGGAGGGAGCGTGGGCGGAGTTGGCCCAGGCCGACCAGATGAGTGCCGAGACGGGCTACCACTGGGGACAGTCAGCCACGCAAGCTCTGGTCGAGGCGTGGGAGGCCGTACCGTGATGTGCGGCATGGGCCTCTACTCGTCGGCGCCGGTCACATCGGCTCGGTCAGCCTCCGTCGAGTCCCCGTCGGCGTTCAGTGTCGCCGCCAGCCTGGCCAGTAGCTCAGGGGGAAGTCGGCCGTCGATTGCTGACACGGGCTTCCGAGGACGTTCGCTCGGTGCCTCGTGCGCTTCATCATGCCGATTCTGATCTTCCGTCATCCCGATCGGCCTCCGATGCGAGCTCCGGTCTTGATACTCCTGCGCCTCTCAGGGTAACCGTCGCGGCGGCAGGTGGAGTCAGTGGTTCGCGTACAGTCGGGGGTTGCCTTAGCGGAGGTTGGCGGACACGAACAAGGACAACCCGCAGCGGCAGGTGCGGTTGAGCTTCCTGGGCTGATCGAGTCGATCGAGGTCGTCCTGGGCCGCCATCTCCTTATGCTCCGGCGAAACGGGAGAAAGATGCGCGGTACCACCATGGGCGAGGTCGTGCGGCCCCACGACTGCTGCGGAAAGTGCCTGTTCGGAGTACGCCGACTGTCGCGGGTCAAGGCGCGACGACGTCGCCGGAGCGGCAGCGTGAAGACGCGCTGGCCGCCGCGGCGGCCGTGGGCGGCCACATCATCGACTGGGCGGATGACTGGCAGTGTCCGGCGCCACCGCCCCGATGACCCGTCCGAGGCTCGGTCCGTGGCTGCGCGACGAGCGGGGCAAGTACGACGGGCTCGTCGCCGCGGCCGTCGACCGGCTCGGCGGCAACGTCGTCGACTGCCTGAACACCGGCTACAAGATGCGCGACGCGGGCGAGCTCCTCGTCGCCTACGGGCTCGAGGGCGGCCGTGCGCGCGACGCGGGAGCCGGGTTCCCCCGGCCGGTGGCCGGGGCAGCTCCAGGGCTTGTCGGGAGGTGAGGTTACTCGACCGTGGCTTCGCCGTAATGACGGTGAAAGAGGGTGAGTACGTCGAAGGCGAGTGTCTTGCCGCGCAGGTCCTGGCGATCCGTATGGACGGTCGCGTGCCGCAGGTCCGTGATGTCAGCAGATACTCACTGAGGAGCAGCCGCTGCCTCTCCACCGTCGCGGCCCAGGTGAGGCGTCGCCCGACTTACAAAGCGCATCGATTCCTCCACCAGAGCTCAGGCAGCTGAGGGCCTTGTTCCCCGACTGCGCATACTCGCGGCGAGCAGCCGGGATCACTGGTCGACCGCCCCCTCCGCACACGTGGCCAGTGTTGATGCCTGTAATCGAATCTCTCACTTGGCGCGACGAGGTGATGGCGTTGAGTGACTCTCCTGGGCTCCGGGTTCTACCGTTCCACGGGCAGCGCGGCTTCTTGGTGTGTTGGTATGCACCTGCTAACTCGACGGGACCTGAGGTTCCATTGCCGCCCGGGCAACGAGACCTCTCCTACCGGCGCGTGAAGTCAGGCCTTGGTCGGTTGCAGCACGGCAGGCCACAGTCGTTCCTCCAACGGGGTCCTGCGGTGCCGGACCGCGGCGTCGCGGAGTCCTGCCATGGCCGCTTCCCGGTACGGGCTCGCCGTGAGTTCGCGGGCGGCGTCGGCTCGTACGTCCTCGTCTCGGCGTCGGGCGGCCGCCGTGTCGAGCGCCTTCTGCAGCATCGACTGGGGGCCGTCGGCCAGGCCGGCGATCAGCCGCAGCCAGTCGGCGCGGTCCGCGGTCAAGGCCATTCGGGTCAGCGGCTTCTGCCACTTCCACCCCAGGCGCGTGACGTGGTGCGGGTCGGTGAGGCCCGATCCGGCCGTCCGGCGCGCGACCTCCAGAGTGACATCGACGGCCCGGCCGGGGTGGACCGCGCACAGGCGTTCGGCGAGGAAACCGGCCCCCGAGTCGTGGATCGCCGCGGTGTCGGAGGAGAGCCGGACCTGTTCGGCGACGGCGTCGACCGCGGCGGCAACGGCGTCCTCGGCGGACAGGGGCGCGAAACGGCATCGGAGGAACGACCGCAGAAGAGCGATCTCCGCGGCCGGGCCGTCACCGGCGCCGGCCGAGGCCAGGGCCGTGTCCAGGTCCTCCCATCCCGGTTCGCCGCCGACGGCCGCAACCGCCGAGGCGTGGTGGCCGTTCCAGTGCCGAAGGACGTGGCACGCGGCGGTCCACTGACGGTTGCGTACCTTCAGGGCCAGCTCGGCCTGTGCGGCGAGGGACGGCCGGTCCGCGGCTCCCAGGCGTACGAGATCGCCCCACAGGCGCAGCGCCGCCAGCTTGACGTTGCCGTCCGGGCAGGGACCGGTGTCCCACAGGTCGGCACACCATCCGGCGAGTTCGGGCCCGAACCGGTCGAACAGGGCGCGGGCCGGGCCGGCGGCAGGACCGGGTTGTTCCACCGTCCGCTTGGCCAGCGCGGCCAGCCACGGGATGTCGGCCGTAGGGACCCGGCGGCGCAGTGCTTCGAGCACCAGCCGGTGGGCCTGGGGCGCGTGGTCGGCGAGGGCCGTCTGGACCAGCCCGCTCATCTTGTCCCGTGCGCGGGATCCGTGGTAAGGCTGTTCGCCGCGAAACGTGGGCCATGCGTTGCGTCCGCGGACGAGTTGCTCGTGGCGGAGCCCCTCGAGGGTCCGCCAGCGTTCCAGCGCGAGGACCGCCTTCGCGTGGCCGGCGGCCGCCAAGGGGACGAGGAGCCGGGCGGCACCGTCGAGTGCCAGGAACGTGTCGTCGGTCCGGTCGTTTCCCCACGGGCGGCCGCCCGATGGCCAGCGGACGATGGCGGCCAGCCGCGCAGGCGGCAGTTTGGCCAGGCCGGTGACGGCGAACCGCTGGGCCGGGGACGGGGTGCGGGATCCCTGGTGGATGCGGGGGTCGAAGATGTCGAGCCGGTCGGCGCACCACGCAGCGGCGGCCCGGGTGCCGGGATCGTCGGCGGGCTCTCGCAGCAGCGAGGGCAGCAGGAAGGCCGCGATGTCGTCGACCGTGTCCCGGCCTTGGCACATGGCGACGGTCTCCTCCAGGAGCTCTGGTACGCCTTCGGTGGCCTCCCGAAGCTGCGTGCCGACCTGTTCGAGCACGGCCCTCAGCCGTGACTTCGGCACGTCGAACGGGGTCCTGCCTTCCTCGGCCAGGGCGCGGATCACCTCCCTCGGCGACCTGCCGGGCGTGGAGCTGGAGGCGGCATACCAGTAGGTGTCCAGAGCTGCCTGGGCCTGTGTCCACTCCTCCGCAGGCGTACGGGCTCCCCACGCGCCGCCGACGCCCTCCGGCTCGTCGCCGCCCTCGACGGGAAGGGCGGTGAGGGCGGCGTCGGTCCCGAGCCGCTGCGCGATCCGGGCCGCGACCGGGAAGAGAGCGTCCCATTCCGGGTCCCCGGCCCGCCGATGGATGACGGCCACGCACTGGAGGGCCTGCAGCCGCGAACGGTGGAGTTCGGCCAGTGCGAGCAGCTCCCGCATACGCGCGGCCGCCCACTCGCTCTGGTGGTCCGCCATGGCGTCGATCAGCCGGACCGCCTGGTTGCCGTGGCTGCCCGCGCTGTTCGGGCTCAGGTTGACCAGCCACGACCACAGGCAGCGCTCGCCGCCGCAGCCGACCGGTGCGGCGGCCTCCGGGCCCGGCTCGCATTCGACGCACCGAACGCGGTCCTCGCACAGCTTGCGCAGCAGCAGTCTCCGGACGGTGTCCGAGGTGCGGCGGTCGATGCGTCCGAAGCGGCACAGCAGCTCCAGGACGCGCGACTCCATGCGGGAGCCGCGGCCGAGGACGACGGCGAGGTCTTCGACCACTCGTGCGGGGTCGGAATGCCCGCGGGTCGGCAGCAGACCCAGTACTTCGCGCTGCATGGCCGGTGAGGCCGTTTCCCGCAGGTAGTGGTGGAACACCTCGCGGATGTCGCTGTACAGGTCGTCCGGGAGCAGGGCGCACGACCGTACGGCGATCACCTGGAGGTCGGCGTCGTCGCTTTCGAGGAGTTCGGACAGCAGGTCCGCCGCGTCGTCCCGGGCACGGCCCTTCGCGCGCATGCCCTGGACGAGGGCCTGTTCGGCGACGACGGCCCGCAGGTAATCGTCGGGATGGTCGGCCAGGTGCCGGCCCAGGGCCTTGTAGTACGACTGTTTCTGCTCGACGGCGAGCCGTACAAGGCAGCGGCCCGCGGCGTACTCGAAGAGCGTCTGGTGGAAGAAGTGGACGCTGGAGCGGCGGCCGGACGTCCCGGCGACCACGCTGCGCCGGTCGAGTTGGACGAGGTGCTCCAGCGGATCGCCCTCGCCGGCCCGGGGGTTCGCCCCGGGCATGCGGTCGACTGCGTCTTCGACGGGGAGGGCCACGGCTCCGTCGTGCAGCATGAGGCGGGCGAGCGACTGCGCCGGCCAGGACAGGTCCGCAGAGGTCGGTGCGGCGTGGTCGGCGGCTCCGTGGCGGGCGTCCTCGCGTACTCGCCGCTGCCAGTAGCGTTCGTACAGGCCCGCGGCGTCGATCTCGGGCGTCGGCGACTGGGGTGCGTACACCTCGAAGAGCATGCGCAGGGTCAGCGGCCGGGCGACCACCTCGCGGATGGGCAGACCGCGGACGGCGGCCTCCAGCAGCGCCGCCACGGCCTCCGCCCGTGCGGTCGGACTGCTGGCGGGCAGGTAGTGCCGGCTGTACGTGGACAGGGCGCGTCCCAGTTCCTCGCTGCCCTGGAAGTCGCCGACGTGGAAGACGACGTCGGACGGCGTTCGGTCCAGGAGGTCCTGGAGGGCGGAGCCGTCACGGGTACGGCAGGTCACGGCGAGGGGTACGCCCCGCTCCTGGCACACGTCGACCATCCGGCGCAGCGTGTCGCGGCCCTCGCGGGCGTGCAGGAGCAGGTCCGCCGTGTCGAGGAGCGCAACGCGTCCGGGTTTCACGCTGAGTTCGAAGGATTCCAGCAGTTGTCGGCCCTCGCCCGGGGTGAGTAGCTGCTCGGCCCGTAGCAGGAGCGGCCGGATCTCGATGCCCGCGCGGAGCTCGTCCGACGGGGGCTGGGTTCGCGTCTCGGGGAGAGGGGCCGCCGCCCGGCGGCCGTCGACGAGTTCGGCCACGTACCACAGCAGACTCGACTTGCCGGTACCTGCCTCGCCCAGGACCACCTGGACCGGCTGGCCGGGGCTGCCGGACAGGACCTGCTGCTGGAGGACGCGGGCCAGGCGTTCCTCGGTCCCGCGCGGCACGTACACATCGCGCAGCGAGACCGGCGCGGCGTCCCGGGAGCCGTGCTCCAGGAGCAGCATGTCCTGACGGGCCCGTTCGCTGACGTGGTCGACGAACTTCAGGTGACTGCTGCCCCCGTCTCCTGCCTTCCGGGCTCCGACCAGCCACAGTGCCTTCGCGATCGTCTCCAGGGGGCGGCGGATGGCGGCGGGCAGCACGTGGTCCGGTTCACCGAGGCGCGCCAGCGCCTCGACGACGCGCTGCCGGTCCTCGGTGACGGGACCGCCCTGCAGCAGGTCCTTCCTCAGTTGCCGGAAGGTCTGCCAGTGGAACGTGGAGAACCGGTCCGGCGCCGCACTCACCCCGGCCCGCCGGTCCCGCGCCATCTGGCCGGCGATCTGCGCATGGACCCGCCGCCAGAGCGCGGAGTCCGGCCGCTCACGCCTCTCCTCGGCGTGCGGCAGGGGTCGTCCGGTCGCCTCCCGGTCCGCGAGGTCGTACAGCATGCACAGCGCACGGTGCAGGTACTTGCGGGCTTCCACCGCGACACGTTCCTCGGCCGCCATCGGCCACTCCCCACTGACGGATCGACAGGCGACTCAGCGTAGGGGACGAGGCAGGGCCACACGCTGGGGTTCGGCCAGTTGCCCCCGGTGTGAACGAGACCTCGCGGGAGTTATGCGTGAACGGGCTCCGACCTGCGCGTTCACATCGCAGGGGCGAGCTGGTCCGCGGGAGTTCGGGGGCCGTGGTGCCCCGGGCGACATTGGCTGCGCACGCCGGCTCCCGGGGTGCGGGCCCGCACTTCACCGACTCGAGAAACGGTGAGGTCACCACACCATGCGCCATGTCCAGTCCTTCATCGACCATGCTCTTCGCACCGTCGACCTCCTCTCGTGGCACCCGAGCCCCGAGGTGCAGTTCCTGGCTCAGGTCGGCGGCGACCTGGCCCGCAGCGAAGCCGTCCGCCTCTGGGTCCGCACCACCGCCCAGGTGTACGGGACGCGGCTCACGGCCCGGCTGACCCGCCGCCGCACTCACTAGCCACATCGTCAGTCGCATCCGCCGGCAGTTCCTTCGAATCCGCCGGCGGATGCCATTACTCAGAGCCCGGTGAACCAGCAGCGGCAGTTCGACACCACGCGAGCCGGTGAAGCAGTGCGGTCCGAGTGTTGGTGCCGGGCCTGGGGCGGCTGGCGGTGACCGCACGCTCCCTGTCCATGAGGAGGGCGGCCCGCTCATGGTCGACCACGTCCGCCGACACCTACGCGCCGCACGGGCGCTGTGCCGTTCGCGGGTTTCGCGGTCGACGGCTCCGCTCCTGCTTTCCGCGCCGCGGGCGGGCAGATTCCCTTCGTCCGGCTGGAGGCCGCCGGCCGCTGACGCGTCCCCTGACGCGATGGCCTATGAAGCGGCCTACTCGGCCCGGACGGACGCCCAGATGCGGTCCGACAGAATCCGGGCCGCCTGGTCGAGGTCGATGTCCTCCGGAGTGGCGAGCCAGCGGTGGGCGGCCACCGCGACCGGGCCGACGACCAGGACCTCCAAGAGCGGGCCGGGGAGGGGTGCGATGTCGCCCGAGTCGACCCAGCGCCGCAGGTGGTCGGCGACCCGGGGGAAGTGGTCCGGTTCGACGCCGCGGGCCCGGTCGGCGTCGACGGCCAGATAGCTGGAGTACGCCGAGCCGTGCAGGTAGCGGGCCACGGCCGGGTTCTCCTGGATGAAGCGCAGGTACGTCGTCACGAACGCCCGGATGCCGGTACGGGCGGTCCGGGCCCGGTCGACGGTGGCGAGCGCCGCCGTGTACGTCTGTCCCAGGCAGTGCCCGTACAGCGCCGCCGCCAGGCCGTCGAAGCTGCCGAAGTGGTGGTACAGGCTGCCCAGGCTGACCCCGCTCGCCTTCGTCACCGCGTTGACGGTGAACCCGGCCTGCCCCGACGTGGCGAACACCTCCAGTGCCGCGGTCAGGAGGCGTTCGACGGTGGCCTCGCCACGGGACTGCTTTGCCATGGAGGGAGTATAGGCACATGAAGAACTGAAATCTTTTTCTAGAAATAATCTCCACAATGATGGACCGCCGGACCATACTGCGACCATGGATGATCTGTTGATGAAGCTTGTCTCCGCCGCCCTCACCGGTGGGCTGATCGCCCTGGCCGGATACGCCGGCGCCGCGCGCCGCCGCCGCCAGGCCGCACGCGCGGAGGCCACCCCGACCTCCACCGAGGACCCCACTCAGGCGCTGCTGCGACATGCCGAGGAGGCCGACCGCGACCGGGACGAACTGGCCGCCCAGGGCCGGCTTGCCGAAGCGCTCGACCGAGCCCGGGAGTCGGTCGACCACTGGACCGCCCTCACCCAGGCCCGCGTCGGCCGGTTCCAGGGTGAGCGGCAGGCCGCGCTGCGCCGCGTCGAGGAGCTGCGCAGCCGCGCCGGTTCGGCCTGAGCGCGGAGGACTCCCGGTGGCCATCGCCAACTGGACCGGCCGCAGCCGGGATCCGGTCGGCCGTGGACCTGCGCCGCGGGGAGGCCGCCGACATGGCCGCCGTGCACGCGGCCGCGTTCCGGCATCGTTGAGCAGGGCCGAGCCGATGGGGCGCCCGTCAGTCGTGTCGACTACGCGGCGGGGCGATACGCCGGGGGTGGAGGGTGGGCCGTGATCTCCGGGCCGCCTCGGTGGCCGGCAAGGCGAGGTCGTTGCGAAGCCCTCCGTCGGCGTGAGTGTCACGCCGGCGGACGGCTTCGTCACGTCCGGGCAGGGGGTCGGGGGAGTCGCGTCGAAACCCGGGGAGGACCTGATGCCGCTGGCGCCGCTTGTGGCTCGCGCCGCTGGGTGCTGTTCTTGCTGGGGTAAGAAGAAGTACGGAGCACCGGCCCGAGGGGGAAAGGTCTGAGGCTTCTGCCCCATTCTGGTGGTCGTCCTCCTCGCCTTGTGCCGGGTGATGTTCCGCAAGTACTTCGTCTACGACGAGGACCGCGCAGCCGAGATCAGACGGCCGGCACTTCGTCCTCAAGATCGAGGCACAGACCGACGCGGGTGGCGGCTGGGGCCGCTGGACATGGAGTTCACGATCACGCGAGACCCGCAGTACGTCTTCCCCAGCACTCGCGCTGACGGCCACGTGCCGCGACGCGTTTCAGCGGCGTTGGTGATGAACTCGCTCGCCTTCCGCGGCCACTGCCGTGCGGCCTTGCCTGGCTCGTGCGCCTCGTCGAGGAAGTCCGCGGCTGAGCGATGCCGAGGACGCCCTGGGGCTGTAACACCTGGTCGGGGCCGCACCCAGTAGTACGTGGTCGGCAGTCACGTGGCGCGGAGATTGCCGTACCCACCACAAGTAAACGCCATGCGACGGCGGGCAGACTTCCGTCCATGGCTCAAGCTCGAAACCGCGGGTCAGCGGTGTCCCACCGTGCTGTCCAGCGCGGCTGGATCGGCCCGGTGAGCATGTGTGCACTGCTCCTCTCCATCGCGGCCGCGGTGGCGTGGTGGGCGGTGCCGGCCTCGGCCGCGGAGGAACGGGCATGGAGGGCGGCCGTCCCGTGCACCGGCCCGCTGCACCCGACAGAGGGCAGCGAGTGCTTGGCAACAGCGCAGGCTGTGATCGCACGGACCGTCGTCGGCCGGCCCAAACAATCCAGCTGGATGTACTTCACCGACGACAGGCCGCTGGAGCGGACGGACGTCTCGATGGAGGCCGCCGAGGAGTTCCGGTCCGGTGACAAGGTCGAGCTGACCTCGTGGCGCGGCGAGGTGATGACGGTGCGTGGGGCCGGCCACGTCTGGAACCGGCACGTCTCGACCCCCGGGTCCGCCGCGGTCGCAGCGGCAGCGCTCGCCGTCCTCGCGGGCTACCCCGGGGCCCTGGCACTGATGCGACTGCGCTGCCGCAGGCTGCCCGACGACGAGGTTCTGCCGTCCGCCGCTCCGTTCGCGGGGGCGCTCACCGGGACCGCCCTGTGGTTGCTGCCGCTCTGCTACCTGCACCCCACGGACCTTTTCACCTCCCCGACAGCGATCACAGGGGTGGCCATCGGGTCACTGATCACCGCGAGCCTCCTTGCCTGGGCCTGGCGCGCCACCCGGGTCCGCACGCCTGAGGACTACCGGAACGCAGGTGCGGCAGACGAGGCTGGTGAAACAGCCGAGGTGTTCCTGACCGCCCGTTTCCTGGACGACACCGACTACAACCCGAACGGCTTCGGCACCCACATCGTCCTCGGCGACGGCCCTCCCGCGGTGACACCCCATCCCGGCCCCGGCCGGTTCGCGGCAAAACCCGTTCCCCTGGCACGGCTCACCGTTCGCACCGTACGCCGAGTCCGGGGCAGCGACGGCGAAAGCATCCCCAGGCACTGGCACGTCGCAGAGCTCGACGACGCTGGCACCCCGGTGCGCCTCGCGGCAGCGCCGGCCGACCTGGCCCGCATCCTCCGCGATCTGCACCGTGCGAAGGCGTGAGCCACCAACGACCGTGGACTGGGGAGGGGCTCAACCGCTACTCCGAGCCTTGTTGCATGGAGCCCTTCAACCCGGCGCTGTCCTACTCGCAGCTCACTTGGAGCTGGCGTGCGGAAGCCGTAGGCCAGGCAGGGGAACCGTGGGTTGGTACGGCGGCGGGGTGCCCGGCCCGCGCTGTTCGAGGCAGACCGTCTACAAGAACTTCACCGACAAGCAGCGGCTGTTCACCGAGAGCTGACCGGTTCCCCGAACTCGGGCGCACGTACTACGAACGCGGCCCTGAGCGCGTCCACGCCCTGCTCGCCGAGAGCTTCGGACGGCTCGCCGACCGCAAGCTGCTGACTCTGGACGACCCAGTACTCGCGGCCAACCACCTCACGTGGCTCATCACCTCAATCCCGGTCAACAAGGGAATGTTCTGCGGCTCCGGCGAACACTTCACCCGCGCCGAACCAGACCACTGTGCCGACGAAGCAGTACGGGTCTTCCTCGCCGCCTACCGCCCGGACACACAATCCGCCTGATGGAGCAAGCGCCGGTGTCATCCTGAAACGATCAGTTAGCCGCGACCGTGAGAGCGACGCCGCCAGGCCGCGGCGACCCCAGGCGCGCGAGCCCGATCGCTGCGGGACGACGGACGGCAGGGCCCGGCGGAAGGATCCGCCGGGCCCTGTCTCTTTGTGCTGCGACCGGCCTGTGTGGTGGGCCCTATTCGGTACGGACATCTTGGAGCTGTCGGTCGGGCAGCCGGCGACGAGCATCCCCCCTCACTCCGCCCCGGACCTGCCTCCGAAGTCGCCCGCGAGGCCGACCCGGCCTCGCGATGCGGTGAGTGACGGCGGGTAGTCGTCGACGGCCATGGAGTTGTAGAGGCGTGCGCTCTTAGTCGTCAGGCGGAGGAGGGCGCGGCTGGCGCCTGCGGGCAGGGCAGAGATCAGGCGGGCGCCTTGGGCCAGTCCCCACACGCCGAGGTGGGACATGGGAATCAGCGTCTTCGCCGCGCTCAGCGCGGCCATGCGGCTGCCGCGCACGTGCTCCGCCATCGCGCGCTCGTAGGCGGGGAAGGCGCGCTCATGGTCGCCACCCGTCTCTGCCAGTTCTCCGGCGAGAACGTACGCTCCGACGACGGCCAAGCTGGTGCTGCCGCCGACGGCCGGTCCGGGGCAGTAGCCCGCGTCGCCGACGAGCGTCACCCTTCCCCGCGACCAGGTGTCCATGCGGAGCTGGGTGATGGAGTCGAAGTAGAACGCCGGGGTGCGGTCGAGTTCGTCCAGCCGGCGGTCCACGTCAGGGTGCATGCCGTCGAACGCACCGCGCAGCAGCTCTTTTTGCCGGGGCACGTCGTGGTGGTGGTAGTCGAGCTCGCGCTCGCTACGGAACAGGAACAGCGCCCGTGCGTCGCTGAGGTGCCGCGCGCCGTAGATGCCGGCAGTGCGGCCGACGCCGACATGGATGAGGAGCTCGCCGTCGAGCCCCGAGAGGTTGGGTAGGCTCAGCACTCCGAGGTAAGCCCCGGTGAAGACGCTGAAGCGGGACTCGTCGCCGAAGGCGAGGCGGCGCACATTGGAGTGCAGCCCGTCCGCGCCGACGACGAGGTCGAAGCGGCGCGGCGCGGCTTTCTCGAACCGCACCTCGCCGTCGGGCGAGATCGCGGTGATCGAGTCGCCGAAGATGTACTCGACGTCGTCGCGCGCGGCGTCATAGTAGATCTCGCTCAGGTCGTCGCGCATGATCTCGACGTGCCGGTCGGAGGTGGCATTGAAGATCTTGGAGAGGTCTACCTGGACGGGACGCCGTGCCTTCTCCCGGTGGACAGTCATCCGGTTGGTGCCGGTGGCCCGCTCCTCGATTCGTGGGAGCACGCCCATCTTCTCCGAGATGTTCATCGCGGGCCGGAACAGGTCGACCGCGTGGCCGCCGGTCTTGCGCAGAGTCGGCGCGCGCTCAACGACGGTGACGCCGAAGCCGTGTCTGGTGAGCCAGTAGGCCAGCACCGGACCGGAGATGCTGGCGCCGGAAACAAGAATCCGCATGGCGCCCCTCCTTTTCGTTCAGTTCACCCGTACGGCGTGGATCGTGGTGAAGGCCAGCAAACGGGTGGCGGTCCGCGGTGGATCCTCGAGCAGGGGCGAGTGCCCGAGTCCGGGCAGCAACTCGACCTTCGCGCCGGGAACGGCGCTGTAGTCGGAGGCGGATGAGGATCGCCATCTGCGGTCGTCCTCGCCGAAGATCACCAGTAGTGGCTTGCCCAGTGCGGTCAGCCGGTCCGGCAGCGTCCGCTGCTCCAGGTAGGAGCGGGTGGCCCGCATCGTCGCGGTGAACGTGTGGAACGTCATCCCGCGGACGTCGTCGAGGAGCTCTTCGGGGATCTGGAAGCCCGCGCGGCTGAAACCCGTGCTTGCGAACCGCCGGAGCTGCTTGTCGGTCGGCGGCCACTGCGCGGGTCCGGTTGCGTCGGACTCCGATGTGATGAAGGCGTCCAGGCTGGGGCCGGTGTTGATGAGCGCGAGCGCGGTCACCAGGTCGGGCCGCTGTTCGGCGAGGGCGGTGGCGACCACGCCGCCGCTGGAGTGACCGACGACCACGGCGTGCTCGACGCCGAGCCGGTCCAGTGCCACGCCGACCCGGCTCGCCTGGTCCGGGATCGCGTAGCTTCGGTCGGCTGGTTTGGCCGACCGGCCGTGCCCGAGCAGGTCGATCCGGATGACGCGGTGAGATCCGGTCAGCAGCGGAACCATCCGGTTCCACGCACGGGCCGAGGACGCGGATCCGTGGATGAGCAGAAGTGCGGGGGCGTCACGGGGGCCGTCCTGGCACACGCGGAGGTCACCGTCGTCCAGCGACAGGGTCGAACTCTCGGTCGCTTCGGTGCCGCCGTTCACGTGCGGTCCGCCGTCAGAAACAGTCATGAGCCCACTGTCGCCGCCGGTACCCACTGGTGGATTGGACAAATGTTCCCCTCGCACCCTCACGTAGCATGGCAAGATGCCGACATTCATGCACGGTACGGCTGTTTGGGACGTCGCATGCCCTCAGCGGCCCAGCCGGGTGGCCGGTCTCACCATGGCCGGGTTCCGTGTCCGTGACCTGGACGGGCTCCGGATGGTCCCGCACCCGGCCGTGACCCTGCTCCTCGAGTTCGGCGCCGGTTCGCCCGTCCTTGACTGTGCCTCCAGGCAACAGCAGGGAAGTCTCGTCGCGGGGCCCGGTCTCGGGTCGGGCGGCGCGGTTCGGGCGCGAGGAGAGAACGTCGAGTGCGTGCAGGTACGCCTGTCCCCCGTGATCGCACGCGCGGTTCTGGGCGCCTCCCCCGCCGACATCGACGGCGCCGTCGTGCCCTTGGGTGACCTGTGGGGCCGGGAGGCGTCCTGGATCCGCGAGCAACTCGGCGATCTCTCGTCGTGGCAGGATCGCTTCGCGTTGACGGACGCGCTGCTCGCCCGCAGGCATGAGGCGGAGCCGGCGGTGGACCCTGAGGTGGCCTGGGCCTGGCACCGGATCGTCAGCAGCCGTGGCCTGGCCCGGGTCGACGCACTCGCCGCCGAGGTCGGATGGAGCCGTAAGCGGCTGTGGTCCCGGTTCCGGTCGCAGCTCGGCCTGCCGCCCAAGCGCGCCGTGAAACTGGTCCGCTTCGACCATGCCGCCCACCGCCTGGTCGCGGGCGAGAACGCGGCCCAGGTTGCGGCCGAAACCGGCTACGCCGACCAGTCACACCTGCATCGGGACGTCATGGCGTTCACCGGGGCGACCCCTGCGACCGTTGCTGACGAGCCGTTTCTCGCCGTTGACGACATCGCATGGCCCAGGCGTGAAGCAACCGCATTCCTCAGCCCTCCACGAAGCTCCGTCCCGGTCGCCGACCGGAGATGAGACAGCTATCGCTGCGAACGTCGCCGCGGGCACCTGCGTTGGGCAAATCCGGCGGCGCTCGGCGGGCAAGCGGACCGCTTGCGGTCGAGTGGCCGGGAGACGTGCCGGCCGGCGAGCGGTGGTCACCGGCTCGATCAGCCCTCATTCCCGGAACGGGAAGCTCCTGATTCGTGTCGCATCCCGCACCACTCGGCGGCCGGGTCGAACAGGGAGGTGCCGGTGGCGCTGTCGTGTGCGGTGGCCGCCCAGGGCGACGACGCCGGAACATCGAGATCCGCGCCGAGAACGCCAGTTCGGCAGTGCGCCGGACTCCGACCGCGGCACACCCGGCTGGTCTTGTTCACGTTCAGCAGCAGCGCTGATCTACGGGGGCGGCAGTTGACGATCCTCGAACCTTGGAATGTTCACGAGAGACGACCTCAGTGCGCAGCGACGAGATCAGAAGGCCTCGGCTCCGGCGACGCTGGCTCGACTGCCGGCGCTGGTGGCCGATGACAACGAGGTCGGCGCCGTCCTGCTGACTCGGATCACGAAACCTCCTTGATCCAGAACGTCTCCATCGGCAGGCCACGACCCGTGGTGCCGATCTCCATGACCAGCCAGTTGTTCACGAAGTAGCTGGGTCCGGGCAGCCAGCCGATGTTCCTGACGTAGGCATTGCCGTCCGGCTTGTCCGTCGTCGTGTCGAAGTAGACCCGCATGGCTTCCATCGGGTTGTAGTACCCGGTGGTTCCGGTGGTGCCGATCTGGATCTCGTGGCCATTGCTGGCGCACTCGTAGTGGTCGTCCCAGCCGTAATTGGACCGGTGGGCCTTGGCGCAGACCTTGAAGTAGTTGCTCACATCGTTGACGTGGATGCGGACCGCTTCGAGATTCAGCGCCTGCTCTCGGGTGCCGGCCCATTCACCGTCGCACTTCCAGTCCATCCAACCGATGTTCTGCACGTGCGCCTGGTAGCAGATGTGGCCCGTGGGCGAGGACTGCGCGCTGGCCTGAGTGGCTCCGGTGCCGAGGGCGGCAGCCGTCATCGAAAGTGCGGCGAGTATGCGTGTGGCGTGCTTGGGCATGGTCATTTCCCCGTGTGTGGTGTGTGGTGTGCGTGGCCGAAGCGGATGGACGGAGGCGGCCGGGGTCGTCCCGGCTCCTTGATCAACGATCCCGTGGCTTGACCGAGTCGAAGACGACGAGTTCTGGTGGGAGTGGCGCATCCCCCGGACCCCGGACCCAGCCCCATGACCTGTGCAGTCGGGTCGTGCAGGCGCGACGGGACAGCAGACGCGGGGCCCGACCCGCCCCGTGCCGGCCTGCGGGAAAAACGGTTCCCGGCGCCCGCGTCCGCGTCCGCGCCCGCGCCCGCGAGTGGCGCGCGTGCGTTGGTGGGACGACAGGGCGAGGGACGTCGTACGCCCGGTTCAGCCGGCGGCGGGTTCGACGAGGCCGGCCGCGACCAGGGCCGCGAGGCCGGATGCCAGTCCGGCGGGGTCGGAGCCCGCGTGCTGGGCGTACTGCTCCTGGATCGCGGCGAGTTCGCGGCCGTCGCAGAGGGCGTAGATCAGCCAGGCGCGCTGGTTGAGCCAGTGGAACTTCGCGGTGTCAGGGGCGAAGGCCAGCAGCTGGCCCTGCTCGGGCAGGGGGCAGACGGCGACCGGCTCGATCTTGCGATAGCCGCGCGGATCCGGCTGCGGCACGTGCGGAGCGGAGCTCGGGACGGGCTCGCGGGCGGCGTTCGCCCGTACGGAGGGCGCCAGGGCGGCGGCGGCGTCCATCAGCCATTCGACGAAGCGCCGTCCGGCCGGTGTCAGTGCCCCGCCGTGTACCTCAAGTGCCTGCTGCCCGAGGTAGGCGGCCCGTTCGGCGCTCGTGGTGTACCCGCCCTCCACCGCGGCCCGGCTGCCCGGGGTGGGCACACCGACGTCCTCGGTGACCGGCGGCTCACCGAAGCGCTCGCGGAGTTCGGCAGGGGCCTCGCCCGCCGCCGCGAAGAACAGCACCATGTGCGCGTACACGTGCAGGGCGGCCAGGACCCGGGTCAGCGACCACGGGGTCAGCCGCCAGGGAATCTGGATCTCGTGGCCCGGGTCGGCGACGAGCGAGCCGGTGCGCAGGACGTCGAACTGCTTGAGATGCAGTCCCTCGTGCAACAGGATCTCCGCGGTCATCCACGGATCGCGCAGGTGCTCCGGAGCGATGAACAGAGCCGAGGGCAGCGGATCGCCGCCGGAGAGCGAGTACAGCTCACCGTCGTCGCTCTCGGCCCGGGCAAGACCCACCAACGAGATGTGCGGGAAGACTCCCGCCCCGGCGTACGGCAGTAGTTCGGCCAGGAGGTCGGCGCCCCGGGAGAGCCCCGCGAGCAGCTCCTCGTCAGGGCTGATCCGGCGAGCATCGCGCATGCCGGCGAAGGTCCCGTCCTTGAGCTCCTCCAGCCGCCGGGCGAGCGGGAGTCCGGCCGAACCCTGCTCGACCTCCGTCCACACCCAGCCGACGGCACGACTCGCCCAGGGGCGTCGGCGCGGGGTCATGAGGCGTTCGCACGGCCCCAGCCCGTCCTCGGCGTCGAGATCGACCTCGGCGAGGTACGGCGCGAACTCGCTCGGGTCGTGCCGGTGGTTCTCCAGGGCGAGCAGGTCGTCCTCGAAGGCGTTCCTCAGCACCGGGTCGTAGAGGAAGGGGCGCAGCGCGGCGTCGTCCGCCTTGCCGAGCCGCTCGAACCGGTCGGCCGCGTCGGGGAACCGGCGGGCGAGCACCGTCAGGCCCAGCCGGTAGCGCGCGATGTTCCTGGCCTCGATCGCGTCGGCGGCGCCGAAGTGCGGGTCCGCTCCCAGGATTCTGTCTATCTGTGTGTACAACGGCGACAACGTGCACCTCGTGAGGCGTGGGGACGGTACGGGCGAGGACACGGCAGGCCGGCCGCCGGAAGTCCGACGACCGGCCTGCCGCGATACGGCTTACTTCGCCGCACCGACCGGCGCGAGGTACGGCGGAACCCAGGCGCGCTCGTACTGGGCGTCGGTGGTGATGCTCGGCGCCGACTCGGCAGCCACCAGCATCTGGGGCATTTCCACGGTCTGGGACGGCATGTCGTCTCCTTGTTCCACACCCGGCAGGGTGTTCACGGACAAACGGTCTGCCGGATCAGCCGCCGCGGCCGTCCCGCCGCGTGGCCACCATCGCCACGGAGCGGGGTGCTTGTGCCTCGGCGTCGTCTCCAGCACTGATGAACCTAGATTCGCGGGACGCCCCGGTGTGTTCCGCACGTGCAGGATCGCTCCACGTTCCGTGCAAGGCGC
Source organism: Streptomyces sp. NPDC003943 (assembly GCF_053605265.1). Lineage (NCBI taxonomy): Bacteria > Bacillati > Actinomycetota > Actinomycetes > Kitasatosporales > Streptomycetaceae > Streptomyces > Streptomyces sp. NPDC003943. The sequence goes on from NZ_JBSGIW010000050.1 coordinate 30,468, forward strand.
TCCCGTGCGCGCGTCCACGCCTCGCCCGCGCCGCACGCCAGACCACCGTCCTCGTCCACGCGGGCAGCCACCGGCCACCCGCCCGGCACCTCCAGGCTCCCGCCCCGCAACCTCCGGAGCCGCTCCGGAGGCTCGTGACCCGCGGAAATATCTCGCAACCGCGCCGCCTTGACCTTGCATGATCACATCGCGCCAGCGCGCGACCGATGCCGGCGCGGACGGAAGCGCGGGCCCTGCCAAGGGGGAGGACAGTGGAGTTCCGTCTTTTGGGGCCGGAAGAAGTCCTGCACGACGGTCAGCCGGTTCCGATATCGGCGGCGAAGCACCGGGCGCTGCTGAGCATGTTCCTCCTGCGGTCCGACCGTGTCGTCATGACGGAGGACCTGATCGACGGCCTGTGGGGAACGAACCCGCCCAAGACCGCGAGAACGACGCTCCACAACTACATCCGACGGCTGAGGAAGGTCCTCCTGGCATGCGGATCGGATCCCCTGCTCACCGAGCCGGGCGGGTACGTCCTGCGCCTGGAGTCGCACTGGCTCGACGTCCATGCCTTCGACGATCTGGTGGCACGAGCCGAAGGCGCACAGGAGGGCGGCGACCTCGTCGCCGCCTCCCGGCTCCAGAGGCGGGCCCTGGGGCTCTGGCGCGGCAAGGCGCTGGAAGGAACGGCGTCCCGGTATCTCGCCGAGGTGGAGGCGCCTCGTCTCGAAGAGGCGAGGCGTTCGGCGTTCGAGAAGCTGATGGACATCGACCTCCGCCTCGGCCGCCACAACGCCCTGTTGGGTGAGATGGGACGCGAGCTCGCGCGGGAACCGCTCAGGGAACGGTTGCGGTCGCAGTACATGCTGGCGCTGTACCGGGCCGGCCGGCGCGCCGACGCGCTGGACGTCTACCGCGAGGGACGTCGGGTCCTCGTCAAGGAGCTCGGTCTGGAGCCGGGCCCCGCGCTGCGCGAGATGGAGCGCGCGATCCTCGCCGACAGTCCGGCCCTCGCGGCACCGACCGCAGACCCTTCCCGTGCCGCCGCCTCCCGGAACGCGGGGCAGGTGCCTCCTCCCAGGCAACTCCCGCCCGACACCGCTCATTTCACGGGCCGCGGCGCCCATCTGCGCGCCCTGGACGAATGGGCCGGGGCCTCGGGCACCCAGGGGCCGATGGTCATCACCGCCATCGACGGGCAAGGTGGCATGGGGAAGACCGCGCTCGCGGTGCACTGGGGCCACAGTGCCCGAGCGCGGTTCCCGGACGGGCAGCTCTACATCGACCTGCGGGGCTACGCGACGACCAGGCCGGTCACATCCGTGGAGGCGCTCGCGAGCTTCCTCTACGCGCTCGGAGTCCCGGCGGACCGGATCCCCGACGATCCCGACCGTGCCGCGGGTCTGTATCGCACCCTGCTGGCCGAGAAGCGCGTCCTCGTCGTCATCGACAACGCCCGCAGTGCCGACCAGGTACGCCCTCTGCTTCCGGGAACCCCGGGGTCCCACGTGGTGGTGACCAGCCGGGACGTGCTGGCCGGCCTGGTGGTCCGCGACAGCGCCCGCCATCTCAGAGTGGACGCCCTGACTCCGGAGGAGGCCGCGGAGCTGCTGGAACGTCTCCTCGGAGCGTCCGTCGTAGCGGCCGAGCCGGAGGCGACTGCGGAGTTGGCCCGACTGTGCTGGTACGTACCCCTGGCTCTGCGGGTGTCGGCCGTCAACGTACGGGAAGCCGGCGGGGGTCGCCCGGTGGCCGGCCACGTCGACCGGCTGCGCAACGAGGACCGGAGACTCGCCGCGCTCAGTGTGCCGGACGACGAGGCCAGCAGCCTGCAGGCGGTCCTCTCGCTGTCCTACCTGTCGCTGTCACCCGACGCGCGCAGGCTCTTCCGCCGCCTCAGCCTCGTCCCCGGACCCACGATCACGGCGGCCGGCGCTTCCGCCTTGCTCGGGCTGCCCGTCGCACGGACGTCGCAGCTGCTCAGGCGCCTCGTCGCCGTCCACCTCGTCGCTCAGACCGACTCGGACGTGTACGGCCTCCACGACCTGCTGCGGCTGTTCGCCGAGAGCTGCGCGGCGGCGGACGAGCGCCCCGAGGAGCGGGCCGCGGCCCTCCGGCGCCTCTACGACCACTACCTCGCGGGCGTGCACGCCGGGGCCCGGCTGCTCTATCCGGAGAAGCTGCGCGCGTTCGGTCCCGGACAGGCCGCCGGGCGCGCGGACGCGGAGAGCGCCGTCGACACGGACACGGACTCCTTTCGAGGTGCGGAGGAAGGCACCGTCGGCACCGTGGTCCTGCCCGATCAGACCGCGGCACGCCAGTGGTTCAGGCGTGAGCACACGAACCTGGTCATCGCGGCGCAGCGAGGCGCGGCGCTCGGCCTGCCCGCCGCCTCCTGGGAGTTGTGCGACGCCCTGCGCGGCTACTTCTGGCTGGTCAGAACGGGCCCGGACTGGGTCTCCGTAGCGGAGGCGGGGCTCGAGGCGGCGCAGGGGGCAGACCACACGATCGGCTCCGCCACCGCCCACCTGAGCCTCGGCGACGCGCACCGCAGCCTCGGCCGGTACGAACGCGCGGCTCAGCACTACGAGGCGGTGCTGGCGGAAGCGGAATCCGCTCACTGGGCCGAGGGCAAGGCCCAGGCGCTCAACAACCTCGGCCTGGTCGGCATCCTCACGGGGAAGCTGCGCGATGCGGTCCAACGCTACGAGGCGGCTGCCGACGTCCTGCCGGCGGACCCGCGGTGGAACCTGCTCCGGCTGAGCATGGAGGGCAACATGGGCCTGCTCCGCCAAGAGCTCGGGGACCTGCGGCAGGCCGAACGACACAACGCCGCGGCGCTCGAACTGAGCCGAAGCATCGGCTCCAGAGGAGCCGAAGGAGTCACCCAGGGCAACCTGGGCCAGGTCCTCGGGCTCCTGGGGCGCTCCGAGGAGGCACTCGAATGCCTCACCGAGGCCCTCGCCGTCCACCGGGAGCTCGGCAACCGCGGCAGTGAGGCGGAAACTCTCCGGGGGCTGGCCGACTGGCACCGTGACAGAGGCGACCACTCCACCGCCCTGGACCTCGCCCTGGCCGCCGCGGCACTGGCCGATGAGATCGAGGAGACCCGTCTTGCGGCGGCCGCCCTCCAGACGGTGGCGTCCATCCGCACCGCTCTCGGTCAGCTCGCCGAAGCCGAGGAGATCTACCTACGGGCGCAGGGCCTCGCCGAACAGACCGGCGACCGGCACACAGAGGCGGGGATCCTGATCGGCAGGGCCGAGGCGCGCCTCCTGCGGGGCGACCTCGCCGAGGCCGACGCGTACGTCCGGCACGCCCTGGAACGAGCCCGCCGCGAGGGCTACGGAATTCTCGAGGGGCAGGCTCTGACGGTCATCGGCCGCCTCCGCCTCGCCGAGGGGCGACCGGTCGAGGCGGCCGAGCACGCCGAGCACGCCGTGTCGATCCTGGCGGAGATCGGCCACCGACCCGGCCGGATCGCCGCACAGGAGGTGTTGTCCCGCGCCCGCTCCCATGCGCCGGACAACCAGGACGAGGAGTCCGGCGCGGCGGAGCCGTCCGCATGATCTCCTGCGCCCGGCGCTCCCCTCCAGGCCCTGGCGAGGCGTCCTAGTGGCGGCGCACGCCGGATCCGCCCCGTCAGGCGGCGGACCGACCGGGCCGTGCGGGTTCCGAGGAGGCGGTCGCGCGGTGTTCGGTGGGGCTGATCCCGTATGCCTCGCGGAAGGCCCGGCTGAAGGTGCTCGGATTGGTGAAGCCCCAGCGTGAGGCGATGACCTGGACGCTGAGGTGGCGCAGATCCGGGCGGGCGAGGTCGGCGTGGCAGCGGTCGAGGCGGCCGCGGCGGATGACCGTCGCGACGCTGGCTGGTTGCCGGCTGAAGAGGCCGTACAGGGTACGGAGGGATATGTGGTGCCGGCGGGCGATCGTCCGCGGCGTGAGGTCCGGGTCCGCGAGATTCTGGGCGATGAAGCCGTGAATGCGTCTCAGCAGTGTCTGCGCCCTGGTCTCGTCCGTGCCCGTCTCCAGGACTCGCAGCTGCTCGGCCAGACAGGCGGTTGCCAGGTCGAGGACGATGGCGCCCATGCGGCTCTGCACCTCGGGCCGGCAGCCGGCGCCGTGTTCGAGCAGTGTGGCGAGAAAGGCGGCGAGGACGGCAGCGCTGCCGCTGCCCGTGGAGATCGGCCGCGCCAGGAGCAGCTCGACGTGATCCGGTCGCAGGGCGAGTGAGGCGCGGGGTATGTGGAGGACGGCAGCCGGCAGCCGTTCCTCCGCTTCCGCGGGACGGACGGCTGCCGGACGTACGGGGTCACTGAGCACGAGAGTGCTGCGGGGCGGTGCCTCCGTGCCGGACGGGGCGCCCGGGCCGCCCGCGTCGGTCATCCATGCCAGCCTGTACTCGTCGGGGCCACCGTTCGGTACCCGAACGAGGCGGCTGTCCCGGCTTCCTGGCAGGACGTCACCCGCCGTCAGCCGCACCGATCCCAGGCCCAGACTCCTGATACGGGCCCCACCGTCGCAGGTCTCATCGACACGGACCTCCTCGTGGGCAACGCCTTCGGCGAGGACCTCTTCCCGGACATCGAGCCTGCCTCCGGTGCCGCGTACCCCGGACACGTCGGACAGGACTTCATCGGACACCGTCTCGCGGAAGGACTCGAATCGCCCCGCCGCTGAAACGACGGGAGCCGACACGCTTGACCAGCCCACCCATTCCCCCATTCCCCCACTGCGAAAGCGGCCGTTCCTCGCCGGCGCCCTCCAGCTCTCCGGCGGTGAGCGACAGCCGTCGACATCACGTGCGTCGGAGGCGGGGACGGCAGACGGGCGGATCACGGGTCTGCCGCGCCGGCGACCAGTGGCGCTGACTCAAGGATCACCGCCGGGCGCTATCGGCCGACTAGCGCGGGAGCGAGCCGCCACGAGGGACGGTTCGATCGGGCACGGACCGCACCAGTGGCCATCGGCCACATGAACGGCGTGGGCGACGGCCGGTGGCCCGCGCCCGGTGCGGGCCCGCACGGCGAGGCTCGCCCACCGACGCCAAGATCACGAGCGGAGAGTGAGGGTGACGGTTGCGGGCCACCCCGGTCAGGTGGCGGGGCGGGAGACGAAGACCCGTTCCAGGAGGGTGTACAGGGAGTTCCGGTCTGCGTCGCTGAGGCTGTCCAGGCCGTCTTGCGTGGTGCGCATCTTCGCGCGGATCGCGTCGGTCACGCGCTCGCCCTCAGCCGTGAGGATGACGTTCTTGACGCGCCGGTCGGACGCGTCGGCTTCGCGGCGTACGAGGCCGCGCTTCTCCAGCCGGTCGATGATCCCGGTCATGTTGGAGGCGTCGCAGGTCATGGTCTCGGCCAGCGCGCGCATCGCGGCGGGTCCCCGGCGCAGCACGGTCAGTGCCTTGCCCTGGCTCGCCGTGAGGTTCTCGCTCGCCGCCGCCAGCGTGAAGTCGCCGTAGTAGACGCCGAGCGACACCGAGAACAGCTCCATGAGCTGTGCCGTGTCGACGCGGGGCGCTTCTGTGCGAGCAGCTTCTGTCATGGGATCCAGCCTATTGGAGAAACTTGACTACCTCAAATATGTAGCTCTACCTTCATTCCATTGCATGAAGTTCTCAAGCATCAAGGTTGTCAAGTAATCGCCATGAGGAGCGTCCCTGTGACCGTCACCGAGTCCCCCGCCTCTCGCGCGGCCGAGATCCTTTCCCGGCCCGTCGTGCTGAACGGCCTGACCGTCCCGAACCGCATCGTGATGGCGCCGATGACGCGCATGTTCTCGCCCGGTGGCGTTCCCGGTGAGGACGTGCTGTCGTACTACGCCCGCCGCGCCGCCGCCGGCGTGGGCCTGATCGTCACCGAGGGGACGTACGTCGGCCACGAGTCGGCCGGCCAGAGCGACCGTGTGCCGCGGTTCCACGGCGAGGAGCAGCTGGCGGGGTGGGCGAAGGTCGCCGATGCCGTGCACGCCGCGGGCGGCACGATCGTGCCGCAGCTGTGGCACATCGGCATGGTCCGCGAGCAGGGCCAGGCGCCCTACGCGGACGCCCCCGCCGTGGGCCCCTCCGGTATCCGCGTCGACGGCACCGAGGGCGCCGGCAAGGCGATGACCCAGAGTGACCTGGATGACGTCATCCGCGCCTTCGCCGAGGCCGCCGCGGACGCCGAGCGCATCGGCTTCGACGGCGTCGAACTGCACGGCGCCCACGGCTATCTCGTCGACCAGTTCCTGTGGGAGCGGACGAACCGCCGTACCGATGCCTATGGCGGCGACGCCGTGGCCCGTACGAAGTTCGCGGCCGAGATCGTGGCCGCGGTCCGCGCGGCCGTCTCGCCCGACTTCCCGGTGATCTTCCGCTACTCGCAGTGGAAGCAGGAGGCGTACGACGCGCGGCTCGCCGAGACCCCGCAGGAGCTGGAGGCCATCCTGGCCCCGCTCGCCGCGGCCGGTGTCGACGCCTTCCACGCCTCCACTCGCCGCTACTGGCTCCCGGAGTTCGAGGGCTCGGACCTGAACCTGGCCGGCTGGACCAAGAAGCTCACCGGCAGGCCCGCCATCACCGTCGGCTCGGTCGGTCTCGACGGCGACTTCATCCGCGCCTTCGCGGGCGAGGGCGCCGAACTCGGCAACCTCGACAACCTCCTCGACCGCCTCGAGCGCGACGAGTTCGACCTGGTCGCCGTCGGCCGCGCCCTGCTCCAGGACCCCGAGTGGGCGTCCAAGGTCCTCGCGGGGAGGGTCGACGAACTGAAGCCGTACGACGCGGCCGCGCTGAAGACGCTGAGCTAAGCGCGGAAGACGAGCGCGGTGACACCGGTCACCGCGCCGCCGACGGACCGTGGGCGTGCTCACGGTCCGTCCTCGATCCGTACGCCGCCCCGGAACGCCACGTGGTTCCTGATCCGGCGTGCCGGCGGGCTGGGGACGCGGGTAGTACCAGGCTGCCCGCGGGTTCGTACGTCGGCGCACCGTGACGTCGTAGTAGCGGGCGACGCCCTTCCAGAAGCACAGCGACCACGCGCGGCCTGGGTGAACGGCAAGTTGGTCAAGGTGCCGCCGCACTCGCCCGCGATCAAGCTGCTGGAGCATGCGGCGATGGTGGTCGACGCCGATACGGTCGCCATCCGCCATGTGCAGGACACGATGCGGCGGGAAGCCTGCCGAGCCGTCGGCCAGGTGGCCGAGACCGCTCTCACGCAGATCGACGGCTTCCGGGAGCCCGGCCCCCTGCGGTCCAGGAGGTGAGGAAGGGGTGCGCCGTGGAACGGGATTCGGCGCGCCGAGTTCGCCGAAGACGTCGGCGAACTCCCCGGGGGCCGCTCACAGGCGCTAACTTGGGTGACGCCACGTCGGAGCACACCTGCATGCCGACGTTCAGTGCCAAGCCGTGGACGAACGTGGCGGCAGCGTGACGCTCTTGGGGGAGATCGTGGACCAGTACAACGTGCCCGTCGGTCCTGCGGCCGTACAGGGGCCTCGCTACCGGTTCCGCAACCCCGCCGGACCTGCCGTCGTCGCACAGGCACTGATAGCCACCTCGGCCCTTGCCGACATCTACGTCATGGCGACCGGCGGCTCCGGCTCTCCGCTGGTCAGGGACCACGACGCCCTGCTCGGCCTGCTCCAGATCTCCTGCTGGATCGCGTTCCTCGTCTGGTTCCACCGCTGCCGGTGCAACGCAGAGGTGCTCGCCCCCGGCACCCACAAGTACTCACCGCTCTTCGCCCTCGGCGCCTGGATCATCCCGCTCGCCATGTGGTGGCTGCCCCGCCGCATCACCCTCGACATCCGCCGTGCCGGCGGCCCGCCCCGCGACGTCTGGCTGATCAACGCCTGGTGGTTCGTCTGGCTCTGTGACGGTCCGGTCTCGGTCGCGGTCCACCTCCTGATACTCCATCAGACCGATTACCACACCGTCGTGGACCACGGCCTCGCCCTTCTCGACTCGATCCTGGCGGTTCTGGTCATTCGCCGCGTCACCGCCGACCAGCCGGCCGGCCCGCTCCCGTACCTGAACATGACCTGACCGGGCGGACTTCCGCACCGTCATCGTGCGTCGCGGAGCCACCCGGTTCCGGTCGTCGAAACAGCCGACCTGGTCGCGAGCCAGGTCGGCCCGCGCGCGAGCCGGCCGGCGACCCGCCACCCCGCGGAAGTGGGGTGGCTCCGGTCCTGCGGAGGCTCCGCCCCGCGTCTCGCTCCGCGTCTCGCACCGCGGCGAGTGCGGCCCGTTGAACTATCTTGGGCGACAGCGAGACGAGAAGGAGGCACCCCGTGTCATCTGGGCAGCAGGCGCGCGCACAGGCAGCGGCGATCACGCCGGGCAGGCGCTCGGCCGAGGCGGAGGCGGCTTCTCCCGCCGAGCGTCTGCGGGCGCTGTTCGGCGGGCGCCGGCTGTCTCCCGCGCAGCGGCGCATCGCCCAGTTCCTGACCGATCACCTCACCGAGGCCGCGTTCCTTTCGATCACCGAGCTCGCGGAGCGCGTGGGCGTCAGTCAGCCGTCGGTGACCCGGTTCGCCTCGTCGCTGGGGTTCAGCGGGTATCCCGCGCTCCGGGAGGCCCTGCAGCCCATCGCGCTCAGCGCGGTCGCCGGCGCGCCGGACGAGGGGGAGGGGGAGGGGCGGCTCCGTAACGAGCTGCAGTCGGCGGTCGACGCCGAGATCGAGAACCTGACGTCCCTGCGGCGCGTCTTCGCCGACCCCGACCGGATTCTCGACGTCGGCCGCGCACTGGCCCGATCCGTACCGCTGACCGTCCTCGGCCTGCGGATCTCGGTCTCCCTCGCGGAGTACTTCGCGTACGCCGCGCGCCGCATCCACCCGGACGTACGGGTGGTGACGCGTGGCGGCAGCGTCGCCTACGACGGGCTGCTCCAGGCGCGCGAGGCGGGCGGTACGTGGGTGCTGGCCTTCGCCATGCCCCGGCACGCCAAGGAGACACTGGCGGTCGTCAGGGCCGCGCGCGCCGCCGGACTGCGCGTCGCGCTCATCACCGACCTGGCGCTCGGGCCGCTCGTCGACGAGGCCGACGTGGTGTTCACCGCCGGCACGGGGGCCCGGCTCGTCTTCGACTCGTACGCGGCGCCCGGGGTGCTGTCCGCCGCCCTCCTCCAGGCCATGGCGGACGCGGATCCGCAGCGGACCCAGACCCGGCTGGAGAAGTACGAGCAGGCGGCGGAGCAGCACGACTTCTTCCTGGACGGCTGACCCGCCACGACCCGGCCCGGGCCACCGAGCGAGGCTTTCTCCTCACTCTCCGTATGAAAATTTTCATTCTCTTGCTTTATGGACGGTAAGTATATTTACTGAAGGGGCCCCCACGGGCCCGAACAGAACATCGCAGGGTCGCCCCCTCCTCCTCAGACGGCCCTCGTGTTTGAACGGCTGCGGCGGCTCCGATCTACCCCTGGGTCGGAGCCGCCTCGTTCATCGCCGTACGGGTCAGGGCTTGACGTTCACCCCCGCCCAGGCGGCGTCCACGGCGTTCACTTCGGCGCTGCCCGCGCCGTAGAGGTCGGCAGCCGCCTTCAGGGTTCCCTCGCGGGCACCGTGGTAGTCGGTGGTGGAGGTGAAGTACGTGGTCAGCGACCGGTACCAGATCTGAACGGCCTTGTCCCGGCCGATGCCGGTGACCGTGGAGCCGTCCACGGTCGGGCTGTCGTAGTGCACGCCGTTGATGTCCTTCGCGCCGCTGCCCTCGGACAGCAGGTAGAAGAAGTGGTTGGCGACGCCGGACGAGTAGTGCACGTTGAGGCTGCCGACGCCGGCGCTCCAGTAGTCGGCCGATCCGCGGCCGTCCTTGCTCGGCCGGTCCTGGTAGCGCAGCGGCCTGCCGTTGCCGAAGATGTCGATCTTCTCGCCGAGCAGGTAGTCGCCCGGGTCCTGGGCGTTGTTCGCGTTCCACTCCACCGCGGTGCCGAGGATGTCCGAGGTGGCCTCGTTCAGGCCGCCGGACTCGCCGGAGTACTGCAGGCCGGCGGTGGCGGAGGTGACGCCGTGGCTGAACTCGTGGCCGGCCACGTCGAGCTGGGTCAGCGGGTGCTGGTCGTTCGCGCCGTCGCCGTACGTGATGGTGAAGGAGCGGTCGTCCCAGAAGGCGTTCTGGTAGGCGTTGCCGTAGTGGACGCGGGAGACCGGGGCCCGGCCGTCGTTCTTGATGCCGTTGCGGTGCAGGACGTCCTTGTAGAAGTCCCAGGTCTTGGCCGCTCCGTAGGCGGCGTCCACGGCGGCGGTCTGGTTGTCGGCGGGGGTGCCGTTGCCCCATGCGTTGTCCGCGTCGGTGAACAGGACGCCCTTGCCGCCCGTACGGTGCTGGAGGTCGATGGTGCTCGACCCGCCGCGCTCGTCGTCGACGAGCTCGTAACCCTTCGACGACGTGGCGGTGTTGAGGCTGACGGTGCCGCTGTACTGGCCGGCGCCGGTGCCGACCGCGCTGACCGGGGAGCCGCCGCCCGGCTTGGCGGCCGCGGTGGCGCCCTTGGCGGCGATGCCCTTGACGGTGATGCCGCCGGCTATGTCGTCGATCAGCTGCTGCTCGTACAGCTTCCTGCCGGTGTTCGCGTCGGTGACGACACGCAGCAGGCTCGGGGTGACGCCGTCGCCCTGGGTGCCGCTGACGACGGTCTCGTAGGCGAGGGCGGGCTTGCCGTCGGCGGCCCAGATGACCTTGCGCGGGGCTTCGTCGCCGGCGGCAGCCGTGGTCCTCGCGGCCTTGGCGGCCTTCACCGCGGCGGACTCGGCGGCGGTCGGAGTCAGCTTCGGGGTGAGTGAGGCGACCTTGATCGTGGCCTGGACGGCCTTGGTGACGCCCTTGACGGCGCCGTCGGCGGCACGGTGGACGACGAGGTCGCCGCCGAGGACCGGAAGGCCGGCATAGGTGCGCTCGTAACGGATGTGGACCGTGCCGTCGGCGTCCTTGATGACGTCCTTGACGACCAGCTTCTCCTTGGCGCCGAGGCCGAGCGACTGCGCGGTGGCCGCGACGGAGGTGCCGTCGTGCGGCTCCGCACCGGAACCCGCCGACGCGATGGCGGCACCGGCACCGGCGGCGAGCAGGGCGCCGGTGAGGACGGCGGCGCCGGACGTGAGGGCGAGGCGGCGCGCCCTGGAGTCGGTGGGGGAGAACGAGGACATGTGGTTTCTCCAGAGAGTGGCGGGGAGTCGGGCGGGATCGCCGGCCAACTCGTACGGGGAGGACTGCCTTGATGGGCAGGGACACTCCCAGTCCGCCGCGCACATGTCATGTGGCATGAAGGGGGGTTCGGAGGCTTGTGCCGGATTTGCCGCCGGCTTGTTCACGGGAAGGACAAGGACGCGACACGCGCCGACACGGACGACACAGGAATCCGCAATACGCGTGAAAGAAGTCCTGCCGAGCATGCGGGGAACGGCTGCTCCCCGCCATCCGCTCCCGGCGTGGGGCGGCTCGTCCGGCGAACCGGATGCCCCGGATGAGCCGGACGAGCCGAACGAGCCGAGGCCGCGCCTAGAAGGCCGAGTGCGCGAACCAGTGGGCGAGCAGCTCCGGGTCGCCGAGCCGCTCGAAGGTGCCGCTCCGGTGGTCGAGGCGGCCATAGGCGAGCAGGAGCAGGTCCGCCGCGGTTGCCTGGATCGTGGCGTCCGCCGTGCGGGGGGCGGTGTCGGTGGCCGCCAGGCCGAAGCCGTCGGGGCGCAGGACGACCAGCCAGTCGTCGTCGCTGTCCGTGCAGCTGAACCGGATGGTCTGGTCGTTGCCGCGGAGCTCGGCGGTGAGGGGCGCGAAGCGGGATGCGAACGGGAGGTTGGTGAGGAACTCGTCGATGCCGTCGACTGCCAGGGCGCGGTCGACGTGAGGGGAGAGGCCGAGTGCGAGTTCGGCGTCCGCCCGGTGGACGAGGGTCTCGAAGAGCATGCGGCGGACCCAGAACCGGGCGTGCTGGTCGAGCCCCCAGGCCCACATGGGGGCGTCCAGGTCGGTGGCGGCGAAGACGTCGGCGGCTCGCGTGGCGCCCTCGGCGAGCCAGTCCGGGTAGGCGTCGGCGTGTTCCGGCAGCCGGAGATCCACGTCACGGCTGGTCGGCGGCTGCTGGATGCGCCCGCGGAGCAGCTCGGTGAACCAACGGTGCACCGAGCCCGTGTGCCGCGTGAGGTCGGCCAGGGTCCAGCCCGGGCAGGTGGGCACCGGGGTGGAGGGGTCGGCGGTCTTGACCGTGGCGACGAACCTGGCGGTCTCGGCGGCGACGGCGGCGACGTGCTCTGCGGAGTTCATGCGGATCTTCCTTCTGGTGATGCTGCCCCGGGTGCTCCAGGGCAGCCTCTCGACCTCGCTGAACGGGGTCATTCAGCGTCCATGACGTGCCCAGAAGGATGCTTAAGCAGGTGGATGGTTCATGTTCTGAAATAATACCGGGAAGGAAAGTAAGCGCCGATGGTTGAGGATGTCAACCGGTCCGCCTACTTGGCGTGGCCGTGCCGCACGTCCAGGCACAGCGCCCAGACGTCGGAGTAGCTGCCCGGCGAGGGGGAGCCGCCGCTGTGGGTGGCTGCCGTCCAGTACGACGGGTTGGCGTCGCCGTCGCCGACCGGGGTGCCGGCGGCGTCGCTCGGGAAGCTGCCGTTGAGGTGGGGGCCGCCCGAGGTCGCCTTGCTGAAGTCGGTCGTGGTCACGTTGCCACCGCTGATCGCGGCGCCGCCGCTGACCAGCTGTCCCTCCCCGCGGGAGCAGCCGGTCGTCGCCTGCTGTCCCGTGGACGCCGTGTTCGGGCCGCTGACCTCGGTGAAGTGCACCGTCGTGGCGACGTGCTCGAGGTCGATGTCGTCCGTGCTGCAGATCGCGTACGCGTAGGTCATGTTGTCCTCGCCGCGTCCGCCGCCGATCCCGCCGACCGCCGTCCAGGAATCGGGGTTCCGCTCGCCGTCACCCGCCGCGATCGAGCCGAAGTGGTGCTCGGCGTCGTTGAAGGTGGGGAAGCCGGCGATCGGCTTGAGGCTGCCGACGCTGGCCGGGGTGGTGCGGGCGCCGCCACCGATGAGGACGGTGCCGGGCGGACAGGTCGCCGTCACGAGCTTGGACGACAGCCCGGTGGTGGGTCCGGACGCCTTGTTCATGACCACCTGGGTGTGCCGGATCAGATTGCTCTTCAGGCAGATCGCGTACGGCGTGGTGGAGAAGGCGTCGCTGCTGCGGCTCCCGCTTCCGCCGAACGCCATCCAGTGCGTGGCGTCGGTGCCGACGATCCCGGGGGCGTCGGTGTACTCGGTGGCGCCGTCGGCGCTGGGCACCATGCCCATCACGTGGTTGCCGTTGGACATCTCGTCGCTGCCGATGGCCTGGTCGGCGCCGCCGCCGGAGACGAGGCCGTCGGGGCAGTCGGCGTGCGAGGAGACCCCGGTGAAGGGTGTCGCGGGGCCCATGGTGGCCCCCGGGGTGACGACGGTGACATCGGCCGTCTTGCCGTACGCGGCTCCCGGCACCGCCACGGTCAGCAGGCCGGCCAGGACCAGCGCCTTGGCCGTGGCGGAGCTCCGCCGGAGGTTCGTGCTCATCGGATTCTCTTTCTCGCGATCAGGCTCTTGTGGTGGCATGGGCGCACGCGTTCAGCGCTCTTGCGGTGACGTGGACACACGCGTTCAGGCTCTTGCGCTGACGTGGACGGCCGGGCTGCCCGGCCGTCCGAACGGGCGCCTCAGACGCCGTCGTTGGCGCAGAGCGCCCAGGCGTCGGTGTAGGTGCCGGGCGAGGACTGGCCTCCGGTGTGGGCGGAGGCCGTCCAGTACGCCGCCGTGGTGGTCCCGTCGCTGACGGCCGCGCCGCCGGAGGTGCTGGGGAAGCTGCCGTTGAGGTGGTCGCCGCCCGAGCCCGGCCCGGTGAAACCGGTGGTGGTCACGCTGCCCCCGCTGATCGCGGCGCCGCCGCTGACCAGGTTTCCGTCGCCCTGGCCGCAGCCCACGGTCGCCGTCTGGCCGGTGCTCGCGGTGGTCGGGCCGCTCACCTCGGTGTGGCGGACCTTCACCGTGGCGCCGCCGACGCCGATGCCGCTTCCGCTGCAGATCGCGTACGCGTAGGTGTAGTTGGTGCTGCCGGTGCCGGAGTCCCAGCCGACCGCCGTCCAGGAGTCGGGGTTGGTCTCTCCGTCCGCCGCGGCCTTCGCGCCGAAGGAGTGCGCGGAGTCGTTGAAGGTGGGGAAGCTCGCGATCGTCTTCAAGCTGCCCGTGTTGCCCGGGGTGGTACGGGCGCCGCCGCCGATCAGACGGGTGTTGGCCGGGCACGTCGCCGTGACCAGGCCCACGGTCGCCCCGGCGGTGGGGGCGTTGGCCTTGTTCATGACGACCTGGGTGTGGTTGATCAGGTTGCTGGTGAAGCACATCGCGTAGGGAGTGGTGGAGAAGGAGGCGTTGACCTGGCCGCCGCTTCCGCCGATGCCGAGCCAGTGCGTCACGTCGGTGCCGACGACGCCGGTGGAGCCGGTGTACTCGGTGGTGCCGTCGGAGCTGGGCGCGGTGCCGTTGACGTGGTTGCCGTTCACGCTGGAACCGGTGCCGATGGCCTGGTTGATCCCGCCGCCGGAGACGAGGCCGCTGGAACAGTCCGCGTGGCTCGAAATCTCGGAGTTGGCGGAGGCGGGACCGCTGCTGGCCCCGGGGGACTTCACGGTGACGGCCACGGTGTTGGCGTACGCCGTCCCCGGCGTCGCCAGGGCCAGGGCGAGCGCCGCGCCCAGGATCAGCAGCCTGCTCGGAGCAGGGCGCCGCAACTGTTCTCTTGTCATCGGATTCCGTCTTTCTGATGGTCGGCACGGCGACCCGACGACCCGGGGGCCGAAGGTCCCGTCCGAGTGCGGTGCCGTGGAGGAGGAAGGTCTGTCGCCCGGGCTTGCCGAGGCGGGCCTCAGGGTTCCGGGGTGTTCCCCGTAGACCGGCGATACCGGTGATGCCTGCGATACCTGCCGTGCCGGCGGGCTCGTTGGCCGACGGGCCGGTCGGCGCAGGTCGTGGGAGGGGGGGCGACAGGAGCCCGTGCGAATCCGCGATGAGGGTCACTCATGCGTACGCAAATGCGGACTGTAGCAGCATGATGGATTCACATCTACTGGCTGTCTCGCGATTTCCCCTGGCATAAGTGAAGCTGGCGCGGTCGGTGCGAGGGCATGACGGCCATTCGGCTGGTGGATGCGACGCATGCCGCCGAAGCGCATCTCTCTTCCGGTAGCGTCGGCAAAGGTGCAGGTCACACAAGTGACGGCTGCTCAGTTCCGGCTCTGCGAGGCGCGTTTCCATGACCCTGTCCATTCGTAACCAGCTCCCCGGCACCGTCACCGCCGTCACCACGGGCGAGGCCATGGCGTCCGTCAAGGTGCGCCTGGCCGGCGGTCAGGACATCACCGCCGCCATCACCGCCGACGCCGTCAGGGACCTGGGTCTGGCCGAGGGCTCCGCGGTCAAGGCCCTCGTGAAAGCCACCGAGGTCGCCCTCGCGACCGCAGCCGTCGAGGGCATCTCCATCCGCAACCAGCTCGCCGGCTCGGTCACCGAGGTGTCGACCGGCGGCGCCATGGGCTCGGTGAGGGTCGCCGTCGAGGGCGGGGAGCTGACCGCCGCCATCACGAAGGACGCCGTCGAGGACCTCGGCCTGAAGGCCGGTGCCTCCGTCGTCGCCCTGATCAAGTCGACCGAGATCTCGCTCTCCGCCGCCTGAGGTCTGATATCCGCCCGACTTCCGCCACCTCATCACGCCGCGTTCCCGCCTCCCCGGGGCGCGGCTCCCGCGCGTGCACGGGGCTCACGGGCGGTCGTGGCGAGCGGTGAACCGGTCGGCGCGCTGGGGAAATCAGCACGGCGGTGCCCGGAAAGATCGGCCGCCGGTAGTGAGGTCCGTGCCCTCCGCAACCGCCCCGGATCTGGTCGGACCCGCGCTCTGCCGGATCGCCGGCGGCCACCGGGCGGCGTTCCTGCGCGGTGCGGCCGTCGGTGACGTCCTGGCCGCGATCGGCTCCGCCTGGACCGACGGCGACCCGGCACCCCTGCTCCTTCCCGGAGCGTGAGCCCGGGCCGTCGTCGCACCGCGAACGCCGGCCCCCCGCGCGGGCGCTGGAGCCGCGGCCCGTCCCCGGCCCGCCCGCGTCGAAGCGGGACGAGCCGGGCGGCATCGAGGCGCGGGCGATCGGCCCGTCGTTCCGTCGGTCAGAGGGACACGATCGTCGCCTCGGTCGCCTTCACGCTGGTCCAGACGGACACCCCGTCGGCCAGGCCGAGTTCCGCGGCCGCCTGCGGCGTGATCTCGGCGACGAGGTCGGGCGCCTTCTCGGAGGTGATCAGGACCCGAAGGCGGCTGCCGCTGCTGGTGATCTCGCGTACGGTGCCGGGCCAGACGTTCCGGGGGCTGCCGGCGGGCTTCTCGCGGTGGACGGACACCGCCTCGGGCGCGACGATCGCGAGCGCCGGGGTGCCGGCCGCGGGCGGGTCGGCCGCGACCAGGACGCCACCGGCGTCGAGGGCGAGGCCCTCCGTGGTGGCCGTGCCGGGCCAGGCGTTGCGGCCGAGCATCCGGGCCACCCAGGGCGAGCGGGGATGGCGGGCGACCTCGGCGGGAGCGGCGTCCTGCAGGGCCCGGCCGTCGTCGAGCACGAGCACGCGGTCGGCGAGCGAGACGGCCTCGACCGGATCGTGGGTGACGATCAGGCAGACGCCCCCGAAGCCGGCCAGGTGGGCGCGCAGGGTGTGCCGGACGTGGGCGCGGGTGGTCTGGTCGAGCGCGGCGAGTGGTTCGTCGAGGACCAGCAGCCGGGGGCGGGCGGCCAGCGCCCGGGCGAGGGCCACCCGTTGCGCCTGCCCGCCGGACAGCTGCCCGGGCCTGCGGTGCGCGAGGTGGCCGACCCCGAGGCGGTCGAGCCAGGTCCGGGCCTCCCGCCGGGCCTCGGCCCGCGCGACGCCCTGGGCCCGCAGGCCGTACGCGGTGTTGGCGAGGGCCGTCAGGTGCGGGAAGAGGGCGCCGTCCTGGGGCACCCAGGCGACCCGCCGCCGGTGCGGGGGCAGGGCCGTGACGTCGGTGGTGCCGAGGCGGAGGGCGGCGTGGGCCCGGGGGGTGAGTCCGAGGAGGGCCCGGAGCAGGGTGGTCTTGCCGGCGCCGTTCGGTCCCACGACGGCGATGGTGGTGCCCGGTTCGGCGTCCAGGGTGAGCCGGGTGAAACCGGTGACCTCGGCGTGCAGCGCCCAGCGCTCGCCGGCCGGGGCCGGCGGGGCGGCCTCGACGCGCGGCGCGGCGATCGGCTCCGGGCCGGACTCGCGCGGAGCGGAACGCCGTACGTCGCGGGCCGGGGCGCCCGTCCACCGTCCGCGCAGCGCGACCAGGACGGCCATGGCGATGGCGAGGAGCAGCAGCGAGACGGAGGTCGCCGCCTCCGGCTCGTCCTGCAGCAGCAGGTAGACCTGGAGCGGCAGGGTCTGCGTCGTCCCCGGCAGGTTGCCGGCGAAGGTGATCGTGGCGCCGAACTCGCCGAGTGCCCTGGCCCAGGTCAGCGCCGCGCCCGCGACGACGCCCGGCGCCACCATAGGCAGGGTCACGGTGAAGAAGACGCGGACCGGTGAGGCACCGAGGGAGGCCGCCGTCTCCTCGTAGCGCGGCCGCAGTCCGCCGAGCGCGCCCTCCAGACTGATGACCAGGAAGGGCATGGCGACGAAGGTCGCCGCCAGCACGGCGCCGGAGGTGTGGAACGGCAGCGTGATGCCGAAGGTGCCCTCCAGCCACGGCCCGAGGAGTCCGCGTCGGCCGAAGGCGAGGAGCAGGGCGACACCGCCGACCGTCGGCGGCAGCACCATCGGCAGCAGGACGAGCGAGCGGACGAACGCCTTGCCCGGAAAGGGCACCCGGGCAAGCAGCCAGGCCAGCGGGACGCCGAGCAGCAGCGAGAGGCCGAGTGCCCAGAAGGAGACGAGGAGCGACAGCTTCAGCGCCTGGACGGTGCCCGGTGAGCTCAGGTGGCCGGCGAGTTCGCTCCACTCCGTCCGTACGAGGATGCCGATCAGCGGCAGGGTCAGGAAGGCCACGGCCACCAGCGCGGGCAGCGTCAGCGTGAGGGGCGGACGGGCGCCGGAGGTGCGTACGCCTGCTCGTTTCATCGAGGATCCCGAAGACAGGAGGACTTGGAGAGGTGGAGAGACGGGGACGAGGGGCTGTCCGTCCCCCCGGGCGGACAGCCCCTCGCGGTCGGGTGGTCCCGGTCGGTTACGGCTTCTGGAAGCCGGCGTCCTGCAGGATCTTCTGGCCCTCCGGCGAGGACAGCCAGGCGACGAACGCGGCGGCGGCCTCGCCGTTCTTGGAGTCCTTCAGCGCGGCGGCCGGGTACGTGGCGACGGCGTTCTGGTCGTCGGGGATCTCCACCGCGTCGACCTTCTCCTTCGCACTGTCGGCGTCCGTCTTGTAGACGAGGCCGGCGTCGGCCTCGCCCAGCTCGACCTTGCTGAGCACGGCGCGCACGTTCGGCTCCTGGGAGACCGGCTTCACCGCGATCTTCTGCTTGTCGAGGATCTGCTTGCTGTACTTGCCGGCCGGCACCTCGGGGGCGGCCAGGACGACCTTGAGCCTGGTGTCCGCCAGGTCCTTCAGCGCGCCGACCTTGTGCGGGTTGCCCTCACCGGTGGCGATGACGAGCCGGTTCCTCGCGATGATCACCGGCGCGCTGGTGTCGGCCTTGACCTTGTCCATGCTCTTGGTGTCGGCGGTGACCAGGACGTCGGCGGGCGAGCCCTGCGAGACCTGGGCGACGAGCTCCTGGGAGCCGGCGAAGGAGAAGGTGAGCTTCGTGCCCGGGTGGGACTTCTCGTAGGCGGCGCCGGCGGTCTTGAAGACGTCGGTGAGGGAGGCCGCGGCGAGCACGGTCAGGTTCACCTGGGACGCGGTGCTCGCGGAGGCGGACGCCTTCGACCCGCCGGTGTCCTTCTTGGCGTCGTCGCTGGAACAGGCCGAGAGCGGGACGAGCAGGGCCGCGGTGAGGGCGGCAGCGGCGGCACGACGTCTCGTGGGCGTGAGCATGCGGGACATGGCGGTCTGAACTCCTTGGGGACGAACGGAAAGTGCGGAGAGCGAGGCCGGTCGCGCCGACGGCCGAGGTGTTCCTCGTGCTGCGTGAGGGGTGGTCAGGTGCGGTCGATGTGCACGCTGGTCGACTTCACGCGGGCGGTGGCCTGCATGCCGACTTCCAGTCCCAGTTCCTCCACGGCCTCACGGGTGAGGAGGGAGACCAGCCGGTGCGGACCGGCCTGGATCGTGACCTGGGCCGCGATGTCGCCGAGCTTGATCCCGGTGACGATCCCCGGGAACGCGTTGCGCGCCGACGTGTACGACGCGTCGTCGTCGCCCTCGCCCTGCGCGATCTCCACGGAGAACGCGGCGAGCGACTTGCCGTCGATGACGCGCCTGCCGCTCTCGTCGCGGTGGGTCGCGACCCGGCCCGCGTCCGCCCAGCGACGGGCGGTGTCGGGGCTCACGCCCAGCAGACGCGCGGCCTGCCCGATGGTGTAGGACTGCATATGCGACACCGTAGGTGCCTTTCCCGCTCATCTGCAACAAGGTCGTGGGACTCTCCATCGCGAATGAGAGGTTGCTTGTAGGAAGGGATGAGTGGAGCACCCGGCAGTCTCAGTACGTGGACGAAAGCGAGGCCCCGGGCAGCCGGCAGGAGCCGATCCAGATGCCGGTGACGGCGCTGACGTAGCGCGCCCCGCAGCGGTCGGACGGGACGACGAGCTGGGCGCCGGCCGGGTCGAGTTCCTCGTCGTCCATGCGGGTCGCGAGGAGGACGGGGGTGTTGCCGAAGTCGGCGTCGATCTCCGCCCACGACAGGACGGCGTGGTGCCCGTCGCCGCCGTTCACGGCCAGCAGGAATCCGGAGCGCTCCTTGCGCCTGGCGGGATCGAAGCCGGGACGGGTCCGGTCGACGACCTCGCGCAGCAGCGCCCCGACGAAGGTGTGGCGCTGCGGCCCGTCCTTCGCGCGGTCGTAGACGACCTCGGCCCGGTGCTGCTCCCAGCCGTGGCGCAGATCGTCGACGGTGAGCGTGGCGGGGCGGGCCACGTCTCCCCAGAGCGCGAAGGAGCCCCGTGAGTCGTCAGGGCACGTCGATGTGCACGCTCGTCGACTTCACCCGGGCGGTCACCGTGACGCCGACGTCGAGCCCGAGCTCCTCGACGGCCTCGCGCGTCACCAACGACACCAGGCGGTGCGGCCCGGACTGGACCTCCACCTGGGCCGCCACGTCGTCGACCCGGACGCCCGTCACGATCCCCACGAACGAGTTGCGCACGGAGGTCGACACGTCGTCCTCCGGGACGGCGTGCAGTCCCGCACCCCGTTCCTGCGCGAAGCGGGCCAGGGCCGTTCCCTCGATGACACGCTTGCCGGAGCTGTCCCGCTCCATGCCGAGCCTGCCGCCGTCCGCCCACCGGCGAACGGTCTCCGAACTCACTCCGAGCAGCTGCGCGGCTTGCCCAATGCTGTACGACGGCACACCCGCACTCTAGGCCACCCGGTTGAACTATCTTGGGCGGCGGGCGGGACGGCGCCTGTCCGCGATCGTGTGAGGAGTGACGGAGATGTCCACGTCCGGGGCCGGCTCCCGACCGCCGACGATCGCCGAGGTCGCCACCGCCGCAGGGGTGTCGCGCACCACGGTGTCGCACGCCCTCAACGGGATCGGGAAGGTCGACCCGCGGACCCGGGAACGTGTCAAGAAGGTCGCCGCCGAGCTGGGATACCGGCCCAACCTGCGGGCCCAGCGGCTGCGGCGCGGTCAGGCCAAGGCCATCGCGCTCGCCTCGTCCATGCCGGTCGCGGTGGCCGCCGGGCCTTCGCGGCTCGGGTTCTACATGGAGATCGCCGCCGCCGCCGCCGAGAGCGCGCTGCTGCACGGTTACGCGCTGGTGCTCGTACCGCCCGTGCAGTCCGGTTCGGGCCTGCACTCCGTCGACATCGACGGCGCCATCGTCGTCGAGCCCGACGTGAACGACGCCGCCGTGGCCGATCTGAAGGAGCGCGGGCTGCCGTACGTGGCGCTCGGCAGGCCCGTGTCGACGGAGGAGACGGCGCCGTACGTCGATCTGCGCGGCGGCCTCGTCGCCGAGCTGCTCCTCGCCCATCTGCACGGACAGGGCGCCCGGCGGCCGGCGCTGATCATCGGATCGGGGGAGCGGCACGCGGCGGTCGACGCCCGCGCGGCGTACGAGCGCATCTGCGCGGAGCACGGCTGGACCCCGGTCGTGGCGACCGCTACCGAAGCGGGCGGCGAGGAGGCCGGCTACGCGGCGTGCGCGCAGCTGCTCGCCCGCCACCCCGGCACCGACGCCGTGTGCGCGCTGGTGGACGCCTTCGCCGTCGGGGCGGTCAGGGCGATCAAGGACAGCGGCCGCGCCGTGCCCGGCGACGTCATGGTCGTCACCCGGTACGACGGCCTGCGCGCCCGTACCTGCGAGCCGCCGCTCACGGCCGTCGACCTCCATCTGGACCGGGCGGCGTCCGACGCGGTGGAACTGCTCCTCGGCCGGCTGCGCGGCGACGTGACCACCGGCGCGGTGGTCACGTCGCCCGAGCCCCGGGTGATCCCGAGGGCGTCGTCGCTGCGGGTCACGGCCCGAGCATGAGGACGAGCCCGGAGACCGTCGCGAACCCGAGCACGAACAGGCGCATCCGGGCCGCGTTCAGCCGGTGACGCACCAGGCGGCTGGCCCAGGCGCCGACGGCGATCGCCGGCAGCAGGGCCAGCGCCCAGCCGAGGTCCGCCGGCTGCCCCTTGCCGGTGGCGAACAGCAGGGCCAGCGAGGCGAGTTCACCGACGAGAAAGCAGACGGCGACGGTGGAGCGCAGCTCGGCCGGCGGCCGGTGCTGGTAGACCAGGGCGAGCGGCGGGCCGCCGACGCCGGTGGCCGTCTCCGTGAGCCCGGTGATCGCGCCCGCGCCGAGATAGGCGGCCCGGCCGGGGCTGAAGGCCGGCGCGGCGAGACTCACCACCGCCGCCAGGACGGTGGCGATGCCCACGAACAGGCCCAGGCTGCGGTCCGGGATCAGCCAGAGCAGCGCCAGCCCGCCGGGGGTGGCGGCGAGCCGCGCGGCGGTGATCCAGCCGGCGCCGCGCAGATCGATCGAGGCGCGCTCCCGCCAGGCGACGTACATGTTCAGCGGGATCATCGCCGCCAGCACGAACACCGGGAGCAGTCCGGGGGTCAGGAGTCCGGCCACCGGAGCGACGATCAGCGCGAAGCCGAGGCCGCTGCTGCCCTGGACGAACGAGGCGACCGTCACGGTGAGTGCGAGGACGGCCAGGGTCGTGACGCTCACGGGGCGGTGCTCCTCATCCGTGCCGCCGTGGACGTGGGGTGCGCGCGGGTGATGGCCGCCCGGGCCACGGAGGCGCGGGCCAGTTCGGCCGCCCGCCGGACGAGGGCGGGGCCGTCCCAGGTCGTGGGCAGGCCCTGCCACAGGCGCATCCTGCCGCCGACGAACACGGCGGTGATCTGGTCCCGGTTGCCGCGCCGCACCAGCTCCCAGGGCACGTCCCGGGAGAGCGCCAGTTCCGGGGTGGTGACGTCGACCAGGAGGAAGTCGGCCGCCAGGCCCTCGGCGACGACGCCGGTCCGGGCGCCGAGACCGACGGCGTCGGCGCCGCCGCGGGTGGCGTGCTCCAGCCAGGTCCAGCCGGCGCCGCACGACGAGTCGCCGGTGGCGAGGCCGTACGCGATCCGCTGGGCGAACTCGGCCGCCTCGGCGAGGCGGAAGCCGTCGCCTCGCGTCCCGTCGGTGCCGAGGCCGAAGCGGATGCCGCGCTCGGCCATGGCGAGCGCCGGGGCGACGGCGTTGCCCTTCCAGGCGCTGGCCACCGGGTTGTAGCTGACGGCGGTTCCGGTGTCGGCCAGCAGGGCCAGCTCGCGGGGGGTGAGGAGAGTGGCGTGGGCGGCGAGCAGCTGTGGGCCCAACGCGCCGGTGCGGTGGAGGTGTTCGAGGGGGCGCAGGCCGTGCCGCAGCAGGGAGCGCTCGACCCCGGCCAGATGCTCGTTGGCGTGGATCTGGACGGTGGCTCCCGCCTCCGCGGCGAGCCGGGAGACGTGCCGCAGGGTCGCGTCGCTCGCCGCCTCGGGGATGGAGACGGCGAGGGAGGGGTGGACGAGCGGGTCGCCGTCGTACCGCGCGAGGTGCTTCGCCGCGAGGGCGAGGACGGCGGGGTCGGCTTCGGCGCCGGGGTTGTCCAGAGCGTCCGCGGCGTCGTTGCAGACGAGCCCGAGGACGCAGCGGATTCCCGCGTCACGCGCCGCGGAGGCGACCACGTCCACGTCCACGTCGGCGCGGGTGCCCGCGTCGGCGACGGTGGTGAAGCCGCCGCGCAGCGCTTCGAGGGCGGCCAACTTCGCGGCGGTGTAGGCGGATTCCTCGTCCAGCGAGGTCTCCAGCGGTACCCATACCCGTCGGAAGATCTCCGACGGCTCACCGAAGGCGAGCGCCGAGCCGAAGCTCTGCGTGAGGTGGTGATGGGCGTCGACGAAGCCGGGCATCAGGAGGTGGCCGGGCAGGCGCACGGCCTCCAGGTGCGGGTGGGCGAGGCGGACGTCGTCCGCGGGGCCCACGGCGTGGAACGTGCCGTCGGCGACGACGACGGCGAACCCGTCGGCGGGCCCTTCGGGCAGCAGGACGGCGTCCGGTTCCAGGAGGAGTGGGCCTGGGTGGTCGAGGAGTCGGCGGGTGCGCTGGTTCATCAGTGGCTTTCCGTACGGCTGGTGGCCAGGCGGGCGGCGATGCCCGGCCTGAGATGGTGGAAGAGGACGTTGAGGACGGCGGCGGTGACCGCGCCGACCGCGACGCCGCTTTCGAGGAGGATGCGGACGTTCGGCGGGAAGCCCGCGTACACACCCGGCACGAGGATGGGCAGGAGGCCGAGCGCGAGGGCGACGGCGCAGATGAACGTGTTGGTGTGCTTGTCGAGGTCGGAGCGCCCGAGCAGCTGCACCCCGAGCACGGTGACGACCGCGAAGACGACCATGGCGGTGCCTCCGACGACCGCCGACGGGACGAGGCTGATGGCGCGCGTCACGGGGGCGAGGAAGCCGATGGCGATGAGGACCGCGCCGGCCGCCGCGGTGACGTAACGGCTGCGGACGCCGGTCACCCGGACGATGCCGATGTTCTCGCCGCTCGTCACCATCAGCGGCAGTCCGAGGAACCCGCCGAAGAGGGAGGTGAGCGCGTCGCCGCGGACGGTCGCCGGGACGGCGGTGCGCCGGTCGATGTCCTTGCCGACGGCCTCGGCGTTGATGACGGTCTGGCCCGTGGCCTCCGCCATCGAGGCGAGGCTGTAGAGCATCAGCGGCAGCGCGGCCACGAGGCTGAACTGCGGCGAGCCGAACGGCATCAGCTGCGGCAGACCGACCAGGCCGCCGTCGGCGGCGCGGCCGAGGTCCACGTGTCCGAGGAGCGCGGCCAGCGCCGTGCCGGCGAGGAGTCCGAGCATGACGGCGAGCTGCCGCAGGACGCCGGTGAACAGCAGGTAGAAGACGACGGTGAAGCCGATCGTCGCCATGCCGAGCGCGAGGTTCGAGGGGTCGGCGAAGCCGGGACTGCCGGGGCGCCCGGTGACGAGGACCGCGCCCACCTTCACCAGGTTCACGCCGACGATGACGATCATCGTGCCGATGACGAGGGCGGGGAAGAAGGCGAGGAGCCGGGAGAAGAGCGGCAGTACGACGAAGGTGAAGGCGGCGGTGAGGATCACCGCGCCGGACGCGGTGCGCAGGCCGTGCTGTTCGGCGATGGACAGGAAGAGGATCAGCGGCGCACCCCCGGGAAGCATCACGAACGGCAGCCGGGAGCCGAACTTCCACGGGCCGAGCGACTGGATCAGGGATCCGACTCCGGAGAGCACGAAGGCCGCGGAGAGCAGCTTGACGGTGAGGTCGCTGCCGAGGCCGAGGGAGGCGCTCATCAGGAAGACGGCCGAGATCGGCGTGGCCGCCATGACGAGGACGTGCTGGATCCCGAAGAGGAGGATCCGGCCCAGCGGACGCGCCTCGTCGACGGGATGGACGGGACGGACGGGAGTGACCGGGTCCACCGGTGCGGGGCCGGCGGGTTCCGGCGCCGGCGCCGGTGGCTGATCGGTACCGGGAGGGGACTGGCGGGGACTGGACACGTTCGAGCTCCGATCGGCGTTCGACACGTACTGGTTCAGCCGCGATCCGGCCCTGGACGGGGAGCCAAAGCGAGGTGGCCAAATCGATTTGGCCGTCAGTATGTGAGGCGGTCCGCCGGGCGTCAAGGCCATGGGCGCGGAAAGTGCCGGGCCTGCCCCGAAGTGACGCGGCATCAGAAGGGGCAACGGAATCCGCACCGTGCGCGGCCGTCGGCCATTGATTCGTAAGTTACCAAGGGGTTTTGCTTCAAGAAGTGCGAGCTCACGGCTTGCGCGAGGCCGTGCCTGTCCGCCAGGATCTGTCTCCGGCCCGGGCCGTTCGCCCCGGCCCCCTCACGCCTCCATGTCCGGACGCCTGGCAGCGCAGCGGTAACCCCGTGCCCGCCGGCCCCCTGAACCGCCAGATCCGCGCGGCCACCCGGACGTCTCCCCCGAGGCCCCCCACGCACCTCTCATTCACCTACCCTCAAGGCAAGGCAGAGATGGCACCACTGTCCGCGCGTCGGCGACCCCTCACCACCGTCCACCCGGTGGACGAGGTCCTCCCGCTCCCCACCCTCGCGCTCTACGGATTCCAGCACGTCCTGGCGTTCTACGCCGGCGCGGTGCTCGTACCGGTGATCCTGGGCAGCAGCCTCGGCCTCTCACGGCAGGAACTCGTCTACCTCATCAACGCCGACCTGGTCACGGCCGGCATCGCCACCGTCATCCAGGCATGGGGCTTCTGGCGGATCGGCGCCCGGCTGCCGCTCGTCCAGGGCGCGACCTTCACGGCCGTCTCACCGATGATCGCCATCGGCCAGGGCGCGGGCGGCGGCACCGCCGGTCTCCTCGTGGTGTACGGGGCCGTGATCACCGGCGGCGTCGCCGCCTTCCTGGTCGCCCCCTTCGCCGGACGCCTGACCGCGTACTTCCCGCCGATCGTCACCGGCACCCTCCTCACCGTCATCGGCATCGTCCTCATCCCGGTGGCGCTCCAGGACGTCGGCGGCGGCGCGGCGCTCATGGGCGGACCCCAGTACGGGACCCCCGACCGGCTCGCGTACGCGGGCGGCACCCTCCTGTTCATCCTGATCGTGATGCGGTTCGGCGGCCCGTTCCTGCGCAGCATCGCGATCCTGCTCGGGCTGGTGGGCGGAACCGCCGTCGCGTGGCTGCTCGGCGACGCCGAGTTCGACACGGTCGACCAGGCCGGCTGGCTCGGCGTCAGCACGCCCTTCCACTACGGCCTGCCGCACTTCCAGGTCATGCCCATGCTCGCGATGGTGATCGTCATGCTCATCACCATGGTGGAGACCACGGGAGACGTGTACGCCATGGGTGAGATCACCGGACGCGGCGTCGACGGTGACACGGTCAGCCGCGCGCTGCGGGCCGACGGCATCGCCACCGTCCTCGGCGGAGTGTTCAACTCCTTCCCGTACGTGGCGTTCGCGGAGAACATCGGCCTGGTCCGCATCTCCCGCGTCACCAGCCGCTTCGTCGTGGTCGCGGCCGGCTTCTTCATGGTCGTCCTCGGCCTGGTGCCGAAGATCGGCGCCGTGGTGGCCTCCGTGCCCCACCCGGTGCTCGGCGCGGCCGCCGTCGCGATGTTCGGCATGGTCGCCGGCGTCGGCATCCAGATCCTCGCCAAGGTCGACCTGCGGGAGGAGCGCAACGCCATCATCCTGGCCGTCAGCCTCGGTGCCGCGATGCTCCCGACCGCCGTCGCGCCCTTCTTCGAGCGCATGCCCACCGAGGTGCGGGCCGTCCTCGGCAGCGGGATCACCCTCGGCACGCTCGCGGCCGTCCTGCTCAACCTGTTCTTCCACGTGCTGGAGAGCCGCCGCAGGCGCGAGGTCATCGACTGGGACGGCCTGGCCGCGTACGAGGAAGGAGCGGGCCCGCAGACCAGACCCGCGGTGTTGGAGGTGACGCCGTGTGTCATCTCGTGCGCGGCCACGTCGATGGACGTGAGCGGGTGGGTGTTGCTGCTGCCGTCG